>NZ_JADDYG010000481.1:76212-83057 GCF_015163535.1 Vibrio sp. OPT46
GGGCGACATCAATTGTCGCCCTTAAGTGTAATACTAAAAATTTTAGTACTAGTTCATTTGCTTATGATTGTTGGCTCGATCACTACAACAACGTCTTGAACTGTTATGGTCGTTCAAATACTGTCGCAATGCCCTGACCCAAACCGATACACATGGTGGCCAGACCGTATTTCGCGTCTTTCGCTTCCATTAGGTTGATCAGCGTTGTTGAGATACGTGAACCAGAACAGCCTAGTGGATGACCCAATGCTATCGCACCACCGTTAAGGTTGACCTTCTCATCCATAACATCAAGCAGGCCTAAGTCTTTAGCACACGGCAGAGACTGCGCGGCAAATGCTTCGTTTAGCTCAACCACATCCATGTCTTCAATTGAAAGACCGGCACGCTTGAGCGCTTTTTTCGTCGCAGGTACAGGACCGTAACCCATAATAGAAGGATCGCAGCCCGCAATGGCCATGCCTTTAATACGTGCACGAATCTTCAAGCCAAGCTCATTGGCTTTCTCTTCACTCATGATCAACATCGCTGATGCACCATCAGACAGAGCCGATGATGTACCGGCTGTTACTGTACCGTTTGCAGGGTCGAACACTGGGCGAAGTTGAGATAGACCTTCAACGGATGTTTCAGGGCGAATCACTTCGTCGTAATCCAGAGTGAACAGTGTGCCGTCTGCTGCGTGGCCTTCAATTGGTAGAATTTCGTTTTTAAAACGACCCTCTACGGTTGCTGCGTGCGCACGAGCGTGAGAGCGAGCGGCAAACTCGTCTTGTTGCTCACGGCTAATACCATGTAATTTACCAAGCATTTCAGCCGTTAAGCCCATCATGCCCGCAGCTTTTGCTACGTTCTTTGACATACCTGGGTGAAAGTCTACACCGTGGTTCATTGGCACATGCCCCATGTGCTCAACACCACCAATTAGGCAGATTTCAGCATCGCCAGTCATGATGGCACGTGTACCGTCGTGAAGCGCTTGCATTGATGAGCCACACAAGCGGTTCACCGTCACGGCGCCAATTTCAATCGGCAGACCAGCAAGCAGCGCCGCATTACGTGCAACGTTAAAGCCTTGCTCTAGTGTTTGCTGTACACAGCCCCAGTAGATGTCTTCAATCTCGCTTGGGTTCACTTGTGGGTTACGCGCAAGAATGCCTTTCATTAGGCGCGCAGATAGATCTTCTGCTCGTGTATGACGGAAAGCACCACCTTTAGAGCGACCCATTGGAGTACGTAGACAATCGACTACGACAACATTTCTTGTTTGATTAGTCATTTTAGAATCCCTCCTTAGATAGAACCTTGCTGTTGTGCACCGTAAAAGCTTTCACCTTTCGCCGCCATATCAATCAGCATTTGCGGTACTTGGTACATCGCACCTAGCTCGGCGTGTTGTTTTGCCATTTCAACGTATTCAGCAATACCCACGCTGTCTAGATAGCGGAATACGCCACCGCGGAATGGAGGGAAACCAAGACCATAAACCAATGCCATATCTGCTTCCTGCGGAGTCGCGATGATGCCTTCTTGTAGGCACAGCACCACTTCGTTGATCATTGGAATCATCATACGTTGAATGATGGTCTGATCGTCAAAGTCCTGCTTATCGGCACAAACGTCAGCAAGTACCGGTAAGATCGCTTCGGAGAAGGTTTTCTTCGGCTTACCTTTTTTATCTATGGTGTAGCTGTAGAAGCCATTACCATTTTTCTGACCATATTTGTCTGCTTCGAACAGTGCATCAATCGCATCACGACCTTGTTTACCCATACGCTCAGGGAAACCGTCAGCCATCACAGCTTGTGCGTGGTGCGCGGTATCAATGCCGACTACGTCAAGCAAGTACGCCGGTCCCATCGGCCAGCCAAACTTACGCTCCATGACTTTGTCGATTTTCGTAAAGTCAGCACCATCACGAAGTAGCATGCTGAAGCCGCCAAAGTATGGGAACAATACGCGGTTAACGAAGAACCCTGGGCAGTCATTAACGACAATTGGTGATTTGCCCATTTTCGCAGCATACGCCACAACACGATTGATGGTTTCATTAGAGGTGTGCTCACCACGGATGATCTCAACAAGAGGCATACGATGCACTGGGTTGAAGAAGTGCATACCACAGAAGTTTTCTGGGCGTTTTAGTGATTTTGCCAATAGGTTGATAGGAATCGTTGAGGTGTTTGAGGTGATAACGGTGTCGTCACCGACATGGGATTCAACTTCACTTAAAACTGCTGCTTTTACTTTCGGGTTTTCAACGACAGCTTCAACAATCACATCAGAGTTTTCAATACCTGCGTAATGTAAGCTCGGTGTGATTGACGCTAAAATACCCGCCATCTTAAAGCCATCAATGCGACCGCGAGATAAGCGTTTATTCAGCAGCTTAGATGCTTCAGTCATGCCTAGGTCGAGCGACGCTTGCGCGATGTCTTTCATTAAGACTGGCACACCTTTTAGCGCTGATTGGTAAGCAATGCCGCCACCCATGATACCTGCACCTAATACGGCTGCACGTTGCGTGTCTTTACTTGCTGACTTCGCTGCTTTTTTCGCAATGCCTTTGATGTATTGATCATTAAGGAATAGGCCAACGAGTGATTTTGCTTCTTCCGATTTAGCCAATTTCACGAAGTGCTTACGTTCAATGTCTAACGCTTCATTACGTGCAAAGCGAGCACCTTCTTCAATCGTGATAACGGCTGTCATTGGGGCAGGGTAGTGAGGACCTGCTTTTTGTGCCACCAGACCCTTCGCCATGGTGAAGCTCATCATTGATTCAAGCTTACTCAGCGTTAGCGGAGATGTTTTCTGTGCTCGGCGTGCTTGCCAGTCAAGTTTCTCGTTAATTGCAGAGTTAAGAGTTTGTAGTGCTGATTCGTATAAAGCATCAGTCTCTACAACAGCATCGAGTAAGCCAATTTTCAATGCTTCATCAGCTCGGCATGCTTTACCTTGGGTGATGATTTCCATTGCGCTGTCTGCGCCAATAACGCGAGGCAAGCGTACACAACCACCAAAGCCAGGCATGATTCCCAGTTTCGTTTCTGGTAGGCCGATGCTGGTGGTTTTGTCACCAATACGCATGTCTGTTGCTAGCACACATTCACAACCGCCACCAAGAGCGTGGCCTTTGATCACTGAGATGGTCGGAACGGGTAAGTCTTCTAATTTGTTAAAGATGCTATTAGCAAATTGCAGCCATTGGTCGAGCTCGGCATCCGTTTTAGCAAACAGACCTAAAAACTCGGTAATGTCTGCGCCTACAATGAATGCGTCTTTATCTGAAGTGAGCAACAACCCCTTGAGGCCTTGATGGGCAATGAGCGCATCAAGAGCTTTATCTAGCGATTCTAATGTCGCTAGGTCGAGTTTGTTGACGGATTTTGGAGAGCAGAAGCTTAGCTCTGCAATACCATCTTGTATTTCCTTTACCTGTAGGGTTTCGGCTTGGTAAATCATTGTCTATCTCCATGACATACAATCGTGGATTGTCTGTATACCTATTTCAACGACGCCGTGTACCTCGGCAAATAGGTATCGAGGAAGTCGTTTTATTTTTGTTCTGGTTTGACCAGTAAAGTTAGTTTGGATCGTGGATTGTTTAATTTCAATACATTTTTTAAACAAGTGTTTAACATTGTGCGCTGTGGCAGATCTTATGCGACGGGTAAATCACACTCGTGATAGACTTCAGGCAAATAGACCTGAATCCATAATCCTATGAATGACAAGCCTTATCTGATTCCAGCAGAGCCCGCTCAATTTGAAGAAGAAATTAAAAAGAGCGTCTTCATTACTTATTTAGCGCACACGCCAAGTATCGAAGCTGCAAAAGCATTTGTTGATCAAATCAAAGCTAAACACGCTGATGCTAGACATAACTGTTGGGGCTTTGTTGCTGGTCGCCCGGAAGATTCAATGACATGGGGCTTTAGTGATGATGGGGAGCCGTCCGGAACAGCAGGCAAACCAATCCTGGCGCAGCTGTCTGGATCTGGGGTGGGGGAGATCACGGCTGTGGTCACGCGATACTCTGGTGGAATCAAGTTAGGTACAGGCGGCTTGGTTAAAGCGTATGGGGGTGGGGTTCAACAAGCGCTCAAGCTGCTTCAAACTATTAAGAAAAAAATAACCACAAAGCTCAGACTAACGTTAGACTATGGGTTTATGCCGATCGCACAATCAATCATGCCGCAATTTGGTGCGATAGAAGTCGAGGCTGAATACAGCGATCAGGTCGTATTAGTGGTGGAAATTGAGCTTCGAGAAGTGAGCGCGTTTACCCAAGCAATCATCAATAAAAGCGGGGCAAAGGCAATTGTCACTCCGCTAGACGGACAATAATGAAAAACAGGAAGCAACAGGGACAGCTTCGCTAGTCAATTTATCCATGCAATTTCGTTCAATTATTCGAATCGTCGGGCTACTGCTCGCACTCTTTAGTGTCACTATGCTTGCGCCAGCACTCGTTGCGCTGATCTATCGAGATGGTGCTGGTGTGCCTTTTGTCACGACATTTTTTGTTCTGCTGTTTTGTGGGGCCGTTTGTTGGTACCCAAACCGCAGGTATAAGCACGAGCTTAAAGCTCGAGATGGCTTTCTTATTGTCGTCTTATTCTGGACAGTACTTGGCAGTGCAGGCTCGATCCCCTTTCTCATTGCTGACAACCCGAACGTCTCAGTGACAGATGCGTTTTTTGAATCGTTTTCTGCTCTCACGACGACCGGGGCGACCGTTATTGTTGGTTTGGATGAGTTACCTAAAGCGATTCTATTCTATCGACAGTTACTGCAGTGGTTCGGCGGTATGGGAATCATCGTATTAGCTGTGGCGATTTTGCCAGTACTTGGCATTGGTGGTATGCAGCTTTACCGCGCCGAGATCCCTGGTCCAGTCAAAGACACTAAAGTGACGCCGCGCATAGCAGAAACTGCTAAGGCGCTTTGGTACATCTATCTGAGCCTGACTATCGCCTGTGCTTCGGCTTTTTGGTTAGCTGGTATGACGCCATTTGACGCCATCAGTCACAGCTTTTCCACCATTGCTATTGGCGGCTTCTCTACCCACGATGCCAGCATCGGATATTTTGATAGTTACGCGATTAACCTGATTACTGTGGTTTTTCTGCTTATATCTGCATGTAACTACACGCTGCACTTTGCTGCATTTGCATCAGGTGGCGTACATCCCAAGTATTACTGGAAAGATCCTGAGTTTCGTGCCTTCTTGTTTATTCAAGTGCTGCTATTTATCATTTGCTTTCTATTATTACTGAAACATCACTCTTACACATCGACATACGATGCTTTCGATCAGGCTCTGTTCCAAACCGTATCAATATCCACAACAGCGGGCTTTACGACAACAGGTTTTGCGGATTGGCCTCTCTTCTTACCTGTGCTGTTATTGTTCTCTTCCTTTATAGGTGGTTGTGCTGGTTCAACAGGCGGCGGCATGAAAGTGATCCGTATCCTGCTTCTTACCTTACAAGGTGCGCGTGAACTAAAACGTTTAGTCCATCCACGCGCGGTTTACACCATCAAAGTAGGTGGCAGTGCCCTACCGCAACGTGTTGTCGATGCGGTTTGGGGTTTCTTCTCCGCATACGCATTGGTATTTGTGGTTTGTATGTTGGGGTTGATTGCAACAGGAATGGATGAGCTCAGTGCGTTCTCGGCGGTGGCTGCGACTCTGAACAACCTCGGTCCTGGCTTGGGAGAAGTGGCGCTTCACTTTGGTGATGTTAACGACAAAGCAAAATGGGTATTAATAGTTTCTATGCTGTTTGGTCGTTTGGAAATCTTTACCTTACTTATTCTACTTACGCCGACGTTTTGGCGTAGCTAAGGGGAAATCGTGGCAAAAGCATTATTTCTATACTCTTCCCGCGAAGGGCAGACTAAAAAAATTCTCCACTATATAGATGAACAACTTCCAGATTTCGATTGTGAGCTGGTGGATTTACATAATGTCGAGACGATTGACTTCAGCCAATACGACAGAGTATTGATAGGCGCCTCTATTCGCTATGGCCATCTTAATAAAAAGCTATACCAGTTTATTGAGCGAAACCTCAATCAATTGGAGCAAAATAAAGTGGCATTTTTCTGCGTAAACCTAACCGCTCGTAAAGAGGACCAAGGAAAGGATACACCTGAAGGTAGTGCCTACATTCGCAAGTTCCTAATTAAGTCGCCTTGGAAACCAACGCTAATCGGTGTTTTTGCTGGTGCACTTTATTACCCACGTTATAGCTGGTTCGACAGAACTATGATTAGGTTCATTATGTCGATGACGGGTGGCGAAACCGATACGACCAAAGAGGTGGAGTACACCAATTGGGAAAAAGTGGCTCTTTTCGCAGATAAATTTAGAGAACTGTAGAAATAACGTGCTCTTTTGACCGCTTTTGATGCAAATTTATCCGAACGATAAAAAAATCAAAAAAAACGAGAAAAAGGGCTTGCCAATGTGATCGCAATCTCTATAATGCCACCTCGCTGACACGGCAACGCTTCGAAGCTTAAGTTTCGAAAGTAAGAAGCCAAGTTAGCAAGCCAAATTAGCCAAGCAGAAACGCTTGAAGAAAGTTTGAAAAAAGTGATTGACACTAAACTTTAACTCGCTAAAATGGCCGTCCTGTTTTGAGTAAAGCTCAACAGGAAAGCTCTTTAACAATATAGACCTATCAATCTGTGTGGGCACTCGTTGATGATAATCCAAATGGTTTCTTCGGAAATAATTTAGGTTTCAATGATACGAAGTGACCATTGAATCGAAAGATTCAGCACAGTCAATTCAAACATTACTTATGTAATGTTCAGTATTCATTGAGCCG
>NZ_JADDYG010000482.1:0-322 GCF_015163535.1 Vibrio sp. OPT46
ACACGCGGCATGGCTGCATCAGGCTTGCGCCCATTGTGCAATATTCCCCACTGCTGCCTCCCGTAGGAGTCTGGACCGTGTCTCAGTTCCAGTGTGGCTGATCATCCTCTCAGACCAGCTAGGGATCGTCGCCTTGGTGAGCCCTTACCTCACCAACTAGCTAATCCCACCTAGGCATATCCTGACGCGAGAGGCCCGAAGGTCCCCCTCTTTGGCCCGTAGGCATCATGCGGTATTAGCCATCGTTTCCAATGGTTATCCCCCACATCAGGGCAATTTCCTAGGCATTACTCACCCGTCCGCCGCTCGACGCCGTTATCGT
>NZ_JADDYG010000483.1:0-1644 GCF_015163535.1 Vibrio sp. OPT46
GTAGACCCGTCCATAAGTAGGAAAAGTGGTCTTTTCATCGCATTTTGTACCGCTTTTCTATCCAGCTTCGGTTTATATTCCATTATTCTGATTCCATAAGGAGATATTCTGGCCCAATTTCACTGTTGTGATATAGGTTTGCGATTTGTTGAGAAAAGGTAAGCTCTTGTTCCTTTAGGTGCCTTCTTACTACTACAGATATCTCTGTGTCAGATTTACACTTCAGCATTTCTTCTCTGATTTCTTCAGTTAGATATAGGGTTTCTCTAACAGCAATCCTTTCACCGTCGAGAGTTCTAACTAGTATCTGAGCGACAATGCCAGAGAGTTGACTAATAAAACCAGCTAATACAGCCAGCTTATTTTCTCCATCTATCATATTGTAGATGCGGCTCATCGCTGTCTCGCAAGAGTTTGCATGTATTGTAGCCATCAAGAAGTTGCCAGTGTTAGAAGCGTTAAATGCGTTTTCGATTGATTCTTTACTTCGTATTTCGCCCTGAACGATGATATCTGGACGAAGACGAAGAGCAGCTTCAAGGCCTTGATTAAAACTTTGAACATCGGAGTCTGTTTCAACTGAACCTACTTCATGAACTGAAATACTGTTACCAGGAGCAATCTTTACTCCCTCATAATTAATTTCAGGTGGGTCCTCAAAAACTAAGATATGCTTACCAAGGCTGGGAGTTTTTAGCACTGAAGTTACAATTCCGGCCATAGTAGTTGTTTTGCCTGTGCCTACCCCTCCCACAAACATAAGAATACCTTTACGGTTATGCTTTACAAGATTGACTAGCTCCGGCTCTATACCCAAAGATTCTGCGTCCTTTGGTGTTTTAGGGTTCAACCTACCAACCATCTTATAGGTCTTTCCATATTCAAGTGACCTTGAGGTAATAGCTGCAATGCGGAAACTCCTAATCTGAGATTGATCATTGGGGTTTTTGGTAACGAATGCAAAAAATGTAGGAGTAGCTGCATTAACATTGTTAATCAGCGATTTTTTGGTGCCGAGCATATATTCAAGAATATTACGGCATGCGTTAGGTTGCATTTGTTTATCAGTGATTTCCCTGATTTGCCCGTTTACATCGATTCTGATTCGATAGTTACAGTCTATTAAAATGTCTGAAGCACCGTACTCAATTGCTTTCCATATGACAGTTTCGATATCTACTTGTGTCATTTCGCTTGAAACAGGTATTAATGGAATATCATTCATGGTAGGTGTCACTCTTCAACGAGAATGGATTTAATTTGGTCGTGAGTAAGGCCTTCAGTTTCTACTTTAGAAACAGCATCCCTACGTACAGAGCCTCTAGGGTCTTTTATTACTGGTGAAGAATAGAGATCAGAGTTTGTCTGCCAAACTGCCTCACCACTCAAAGATATGAACTGAGTGCCTAAACCTAATTGGTCTCCTTGTACCGTAATTCCTACATTTTCAATAATCATATCTGGCTTTTCTATATATCCGGACTCAACTAAATTCACGTAACGGATCATGGCTGTTGCGTCAATAAAAGCATTAATTACACGAGTTCTCATCTCAGCAATTGCTTGTTCTGAGCCCATGGCCCATCCCTCATCAAGAGCTGAGTTGAAGATCTCCAATTCTTCTGAATTTCTAGGTAAAAGTTC
>NZ_JADDYG010000484.1:0-451 GCF_015163535.1 Vibrio sp. OPT46
TACGACATTTCTGCAGCGGGTTGATGGGGCTTAAAAAGAAAATTCTAAATTCAGTATGAAGTCATAAGAAAAGAAAAACCGCCCGAAGGCGGTTTTTTTGCATCTAGGAAGGGTTATCAAGTGACTTTTCCAAGGGCTTGGGTGCTTGAGTTACCGCAGGTTGTTTCTCAATCCAATCTTTCAACCATTTCTTGCGTTGAGATTCGTTATACTGCTTCCAAGTTTCAGCCGCAGACTTGTCTACGCCTTCCTCTGTCGACTCTTTCTCAATTAACCAAGGCATATCACTAAAGAAATTACCAGCCAAAGCACTATCCGCATTTAAAGAAGGAATAGAAATTACAGCATCACGACCAATATCATAGTCATCAGCTCCATTTAATCCGACTTGTTTTAGATGAGCAACCGAAAGCTCCAAGTTCGCTTTACCACCAATTACACCACCAAACGG
>NZ_JADDYG010000484.1:535-951 GCF_015163535.1 Vibrio sp. OPT46
CATATTCCAAGTTAAACCTCATGCAGTACATCGTATAGTTTTTGCTCTTAGATAGTTCATTCTCTTTAGTGAGACTACCTACAGCTTCACCTATAAACTCACTCATGGCATCAACTTGTTCTCGATGGTTTTCTGAAATAGATTCAGTAAACATCCACTCTTCGTTTTTATGAGCAAACTCACCAATATGATACATATCGGTGAAGTAAAGAGGACCTTTAACTGGCTTGCCATCATTTCCGTCGAGCGCCAGTTGAATACACATATTCACTGCTTCCCACGGCATACCCAAACGTTCATAAAGTGCTTTTTCATGACTCTCACCCAAAATCAGTACATAAATACTGGCAGGATCGTCTTTCTTTTTGTTTCCCCATGAGAAACCATCACGCCAGATATTATCAGCCGATTGGTAC
>NZ_JADDYG010000484.1:1186-2601 GCF_015163535.1 Vibrio sp. OPT46
CCAAGCAGTAACGCATATTTTGGAAGCCTCCGCCTTTTACATAGCGCTTAAAGGAATCCGCTTCTGCAAAATAGTCGCTTGGCTGACCAGATATCGCTGCTCCGGAAACTGCCATACTGAACATTGCATCAGAGAACATTAGCTTTGCTTTAGAGGTCATTGGTTTCATACCGTCGATCATCACATCACCGAAGCGGAATGAGGGAATATGCTCAATAGCAATCAACGTAGCGCCGTCATCAATCCCCTGTTGCTTGTAAAAAGCACTTATTCGCCCATCAGGATCTGCTTTGAAGTCACTAACCTTCATTGGCAGCATCCAGTCACTGAAAGCTGGACCTTTAATATTTTCGAGCCCGTCGACGCGATCATAGCCAATAGTAACTGGCTTCGCATACTTGTGTTCTTTTTTAAGTATCAACTGCACTTTCACTTTATCGTATGGACCTAGGCGACTGCTGCTAGATTGCTGAATCCAACTATCATATGACATCCATTCTGGTTCATCACTTTCAGTATAACGAGCTGACTGAACTAGTATTCGACAATAGCCGATTTCATCTTTCTTTAACTCACTTCCTTGCGGGTTAAATGACTCGGTAAAGTTATCAAACATCGTTTCATTTGGGTGTTCAAACAACATGGTTTGTATCGGGAAGATTTGATTAAATGCACCTGACGCTTTAAAGCTATCCCTGTTTTCGGTTATAGAGAGATGAGAAACTTTGCTATTAGTTGTTATTGGAGCAGGCCAATGCTGCGCACCTTGTGGCATCTTTGTCGATAATTCGGTGTAGTACTCGTTATCACAACGGTTCTTCCAGTTAGCCGCTAAGGTGTTTCCTTTGATCGTATGTACAGACCAATCATCGCTCAAAATGTAGTTCTCAATGTATTCCTTCACCTTGTAACGCTCAACCAAAAACCTAAACGAGATATTAGAATTCCGTTTGGTTTGAGATCCTAGGTCAGCGAGTAATAACACTAAGCCATTAATAGCAAGCGCTCGTAGTTGGTAGCGTTTTAACACCTCCTTACGAACTTCTTCGCTCTCAAGGTGAGTAATGAGTTCCTGATAAGACCTACATTCAATACCTACATCTACCTTACTGCGTCGCAAATCGTTAAGTAACTCGATATGTATTTTTGCCAGCCTTTCAAGCTCACTGACAACCTCATGGCTTTGCTTTAACTCTTCTAGGAAGGAGTCCAACATTAAACTATCAATCACTTTCACCGCAGATATTGCAGTCTTTGACCCCTCTATGGCAAGCATAAACCCTCTTGCCGCAGGAGCTATAGCAGGAATATAGGAAGCGACGTCAACGACACTGTCAAAAATCGCCATTCGCAGTGCGACTTCTGCTTTATCTTGCGCAACCATCTCAGCTTCTAGAGCAAGCCTAGAGCGTTCC
>NZ_JADDYG010000485.1:0-6906 GCF_015163535.1 Vibrio sp. OPT46
CACAATGGTGACTACCAATTGTTTGAAATTGGACAAGCCGCATCTGTTGAACTTGAGCACCTTGCCGAAGGCGGTAGTAACGCTGAGCTGATTGAGTTGATGAACAGCAATGACAGTGTTTACCAAGGCATTTCGGGTAATGGATTGGTGTTGCCGGGGGCATCGGACGAAGTCACCATCACGGTTGACCCTAGTCGTTACGGTTACTTGTCAGTGGCGTCTATGTTCGTGAATACCAACGATGCCTTTGTTGGCGAAACGGGGCTATCGCTCAAATCGCTCGCAGTGGGTGAAAGCTATGAAATGAGCATGAACGTTTGGGATTCCGGTACAGAGCTAAACGATGAGCTTGCCGCAACCATTCCGGGCCCAGCAGGCGGCGGTGAGGGCTTCAATGCCGCCCGTAATGACAGCAATGACGTTGTTGCATTCCATGCGGGGGTAGTTAGCCAAGATGATGGATTAGCAAACTCAGCACTTTCTGCGAACCATCGTTTCTTGAACCCAGGTGCGAAAGTCACCATCACTCGAGTCGAGTAACACAGGCTCCGATGACGTCTCCTTTCCAAAGCGCTTGTAGCCGAGCGCTTTATCCCTCATGGCGTCATCGGAACCTTTTTTGAAAGAATTTCTAATTTGTTCCGGTCATGTGCAAAGTGAGGATACTCGAAGGCAAGGAAAGGACCATGGAACAACAGGCAATCAATTTAGTCGCGAACATCTTGTTGGTGGAAGATGACGATGATTTGGCAGAACTGGTTCAGATGCATCTCAAGTTTCAAGGACACCAAGTGTCGCGAGCCACAAATGTCGCCGATGCTAAAACGCAATACCAGCAACAACCCTTTGATTTATTGATCCTTGACCGAGGTTTACCAGATGGTGATGGTCTAGACATTTGCCATTATTTGCGTCAGCAACAAGATTGGAGCCCAGTGCTCATGCTGACAGCCAGAGACGGTGAAATGGACAAGGTTGACGGTTTAGAAGCGGGCGTTGATGACTACATCACTAAGCCATTTAGCGTATTAGAATTCCAAGCACGAGTGCGAAACGTGCTACGCAGAGTCAGCCAAACCGCAGAAGCAAAGGTGGCAAATGAAGTCCTCGACGATGCGATGGATTTTGGTCCGCTGAGAATCATTCCGGAGTTGCACCAAGTATCCCTAAACGACAAAGACGTCACTCTTACCGCGACAGAGTTTACTTTGCTGCAGTTTCTCGCGACTCGTCCGGGCAGAGTCTACAGTAAAGATGAATTGCTCGATCACGTTTGGAACACCAGTCACTCTGGTTATCACCACACTGTGTGTAGCACCATAAACCGTTTACGCAGCAAATTGTCGTTGTCTGACTCTGATCATCACTTCATTCAAACCGTGTGGGGTGTTGGGTATAAGTTTCAACCAAGACACTAATGCAAGAAAGTAAGTCAAAACATCAAGCCAAGACAGTAAGTCGGCAGTTGTTTTCACCGTCATTTTTCAATCATCACGGGTGTTGCAAAAACACCGCTGTTTAAGGAGGCGATAGGATGAGCTTCAAATCTCGCTTGGTAGTATTTACTAGCTTGTGGTTCTGCCTCGCGGCGGTGGTGATTGCACTGACTTACAATTGGCAAAAAGAAACCATTGAGTTACGCACCAAGCAAAGCCTGCATAAAGAGCTAGCCAGCCACATGCGTGATGATAACCCGCTGATGATCGGGACGGATTACAACCCTAAAGCGCTCAAGTCGATTTTTCACACGCTCATGCTGATCGGCCCTGACTTTGAAATCTACTTCCTTGATAGCCAAGGCAATATCACCACCCATGCTGCACCGGAAGGGGCGGAGATCATGGGGAAGGTGGATCTCAATCCCATTAAGCAATTCTTAAATGACCAGCCTTTTCCTATTTTGGGTGAAGATCCACGTAATCGTGGTGAACACAAAGTCTTTTCTGTCGCGGCGATAGAGGAATTAGGCTCAACGGTCGGTTATCTCTACGTGGTGATTGGCAGTACCCGACATGACGCCATTGCCAATGCTCAAGTCGATACTCCTTACATCGCGCTGGCAGGATTGGTCTTAGTGTCCATTTTAGGCTTTGCTCTTGGAGCTTATGTGCTGGTCAAACGTAGCCTATTGAATCCGATTGAGCGCGTGACCAAGCAACTTCAACAGCAAGCTGAACATGATTTCCGCCTGCAACCTGATTTTACTCACCAAGTGCCAGAGCTTGTGCCGATTGCGCACTCTTATCAGATGATGGCGAAGCACATTCAGCAACAGTTTTTACAGTTGGAGTATCAATCGTCTCATCGTCGTCAAAGCTTGTTGCAGCTTAGTCATGATTTAAAAACGCCGTTATCGAGTGTGCTTGGCTATTTGGAAACGTGGCGTTTGCAACATCCGGAATCTGATCCTTTGATTGATGTCGCTTTCCGAAATTGTGAGAAGCTCTCAACTCAATTACATTCTTTGTTAGACGCTGCGCGCAAAGAAGCTCCAATGCCAAATTACGAGTACCGCCCCGTAGATCTTGGCGTGTTGATGGCAGAATGTGCCGAAACGATGCAGAGCCAGTTTTCTCGTAAAGAAGTGGTGTTGAAAGTGGATATCGATAGCGAAATCCAAACTGTGGGTGACAAGGGGCTATTGGAGAGGTTGGTATTGAACCTGCTTGAAAATGCATTGCGCCACAGCCCAATCGGCTCGGAAGTGCATTGCCAAGCGCATTTGAGTGAGGATAAGTCGCGTATCCACTTTACCTTCGTCAATCACATCGAGGAAGAAGCGGAGGGCGGTTCTTTGGGGATCGGGACGAAGATTGTTCAATCGATCTTAATGCTTCACCACAGCTACCTTGAGACCAATGCAACATCCTCTCAATATCAACAGAAGTTCACACTTCTCGCAATCTAAAGAGAAGTGTGAGACATAAGTTAATGTTTATTCAATAACACCACATACGACGCGAGCGCCGCCACCACCTAGCTTACTTGGGTGATCGGAGTGATTGTCACCACCTGCATGGATCATTAACACTCGACCTTTTAAATCCGATAATTTTAGGCGAGGCGCGACAACGGGCTGATTGGCATTGCCGTCCATGTCCACATAGAGTGGAGGCAAGTCGCCTAAATGATTGTCATCGGTCCAAGGATAGCCATGCTTCCCTGTGTTGTTAGGATCATAATGGCCACCTGCTGCGCCGCCTAATACGGTTTTGTCATCCTTTTCTATGCTATCGCAAGATGGATTAGTGTGAACATGGAAACCGTGCACACCTGCTGACAAACCTGATAATTGAGGCGTAAAAACAACGCCATAATCACTTTGTGAAATCTCAATGGTACCCGCACTCTCATTGGTGTTGAGAGCAGTCATTTCTACCGTTTTTGCTAGCACGTTAGGTGCGGCGACAAGAGCGGATGCAACTGAAATGCATAGCAATCCTTTTAACATGGGACCTCCTTCTTTTAGGGTGTACGCTCAAGCACATATTAGTGAAAACCTGTTTTACTTATGTATGTTGAGCGGTGAGTTTATGTCATAGAGTGATGTGTATCACTTTATGGTCTTAAACTGATATCTCGATCCGAAATCAGCTTTCTTTTATTTAGTCTTAACATGTTGAGATCGTTAAGATATAAAAAGAATAGACGCCAATCTTAAAATAGCCTGAATATTTTTAAATTAACGCAAAGTTAAATTTTTAATGACTTTATAACAAAGCTCATAATTGTTTTATAAAGAATTTGGTGGAATTGTCCGCAATAAAGAATAATCAAATTAACGAATATATTAATGTGAACATTGTTGTTTATAGATTTGTGGTCAAACTGTTGCTTATATCATCAAATAAGATAAAAAATTGGAACTAAAGTCACTTAATGGCAGAGGAAAAAATTAAACTCTGATTGTAATGGGTAATAATGTTTTAGTAACAGATAGTTACGCACTTAAAATTAATAATATGGCTAATTTCCGACAAGGATTGAAAAAGATGAAAGACAAGGAATCTATTCAGACTAATAGCAGCCGCCGTAATTTTCTGAAAGGCGCAACAGGAGCTGTTGTTGCTGGTGTGAGTGCTTCCGCTTTCTCAGGCGTAGCTCAAGCACGAGAACAGAAAATTGATTGGAGCAGCCGCGGGCTAGGTAGAAAACACGATAAGCGCTTCTGGCGTAAAGTGCGAAGACAGTTCGTTTTGGACAAACGAACCACTTACATGAACATTGGTACAACAGGTTCAATGCCAAAACATGTTCTTGAAGATTACGAGCATAACAACAAGCTGGTGGCTAAATACCCTTGGGATATGAAAGGCAAATTTGGCTCTTGGCCTTATGTTTCAGAGATGGTTAAAGACGTCGCGCCAGGTTTTGGTGCTAACCCAGAAGAGATCATTCTCAGCCGCAACACTACTGATGGCTTATGCTCGATCATTAATGGCTTACACTTTGAACCAGGTGATGTGATTCTAACGACACACCATGAACATATTGCTGCAACATCACCTATGAACGTAGCGAAACATCGTTTTGGTGTGGATGTGGTAGAAATTCAACTACCAGTATTTACTGGTACCGAAAACGTTTCTGAGCAAGATTACATTCAAGCGTTCCGAGACGCGCTTGATGCGAATCAAAACGTTCGCCTAATTGTTTTCTCTCATATCACATACAAAACAGGAACCGCGCTACCAGCAAAAGCCATTTGTGCTTTAGCAAAAGAGTGTGGTGTACCTACTCTTGTTGATGGCGCGCATACGGTCGGTATGTTTGACCTTGATTTCCACGATATGGATTGTGATTTCTATGCAGGATCTGGTCATAAGTGGCAGTGTGGTCCGGGCGCGACAGGTATTCTGTATGTTCGTGATAACGGTAACCGTTTGAATGAGTATTGGAGCGACCGAGAGAACCCGTTATGGTTGATCAACTCCTCACTTTCTCATGCTGATTACCTAGGTAAACAGCTGCAAATGCAATACATTGGTAACGATAACTATCCTGCGAAACAAGCACTAGTTGATAGTTGCAAAATGTGGGATGAGATTGGTCGAGACCGTATCGAAGAGCGAGTTGTAAGCCTTGGTAGTTTATGTAAAACCTTGCTTCAAGAGTACTTACCACAAGCCAAAATGTATTCACCAAACGTGGAAGGCTTAACCAGTGGCTTAACGACGGTTAACCCGTTCTCCGATGTAACTAATGAAGAGATACTGACGGAATTCCGAGATCGTTTACGTGAAGAGTATGGTTACATCATCCGTACGACTAGCTTTAAGCTGCATAAGGATGATGACTTTGATACTTACGCGCTGCGTATCTCTACGCATTTGTTCCATGACGAACAAGATGTGGAAGGGCTCGTAGTGGCGATGACGAATTTGTATTACTCGTCGTTCTAACATCGTTGTTTATCACTCAAGCGCCCATTATTGGGCGCTTTGTGAAAGGTAAGGATATTATTATGTCAGTCATAACATTCAAAAGAACTTTAGCGACGGTGGCGCTCATGGTTACCTCTGTTGCGTCGTCTGCCGCTTGGTCAGACGATTTACAACAAATCCGTGAACGCGGTGTACTGCGTCACATTGGTGTCCCGTACGCTAACTTTGTCTCCTATATTGAACAAGGTGAAGTGGAAACTTTGACTGGCTTGGATGTAGAGATAATAAAAGGTTTTGCCAAGTCGTTAGGTGTTCAGTACCAGTATGTTCCAGCACAGTGGAGCGACGTGGTTGGTAAGTTGACAGGGCAAAATGTGCAATATCACAACAAGCAGGCTGTTGTCGGAGAAAGTGTTCCAATTGAAGGCGATTTGATCGCAAATGGCGTTACTATTCTTGATTGGCGTTCTGAGGTTGTCGATTTTTCACAAGATTATTTTCCTTCAGGTGTATGGTTGGTTTCCAGATCCGACTCTAGTCTGAGCCCGATTAAACCAAGTGGGTCGGTCGATGAAGATGTTAAAAACGTCAAGCAGCTGATCGATGGTCGCGAAGTGTTAGCTTTAGAACATTCTTGCTTGGATCCTAACCTTTATGACTTATATGACACAGGTGCAAAAGTTATATTACCTGATGGGGCGCGTCTCCTTAATGAGATGGTTCCAGCGATAATGAAAAATGATGCGGAAAGCACATTATTAGATGTTGCGGATACGCTAATTGCCCTCGAAAAATGGCCGGGTGAAATAAAAGTCATTGGCCCTATATCTGAAAATCAAAAAATGGCTGTTGCATTCCGTAAAAATTCCCCTGAATTACGCAAAGCATTTGATCGTTATTTAGACTCGATAAAAAAAGACGGTTCATACGAAAAACTAGTAAAAAAATACTATCCATCTATTTACTACTTTTATAACGATTACTTTATAGAAGATAAAAAGAAAGTCCGATGAATAAGGCCGTTAAAAAATTTTCCAGTAAAAGATTTATTACAATAAGCGCAATATTAGTTTCAATTTACTTAGCTATGCTTATTACTGTGACTAGCGTAGGTCAAAATAAGTTAAAAGAATCTCAATACAGAGAACTAGATTTAAAAGTAAAAAGTTATGCAAGCACACTCGATAATTTATTTACCATAGCGAGTGAAGATGTTGATAATCTAGCTACAGATAAAACAATACAAACATTCTTTGGTAATTTAGCTTCTGGCATGTCAATGGAGTATGGATTAGGTGCCAGTCTAATTAATTTAAAGCGTCGCTTCGATGAGAAGATAGACAGTAAGCTAATTAATAGCAGCCAAATCTATAAGAAGCTCACGCTAGTAGGCAGTGATGGAGTCACCATTGTCACCACTGGATCTGAAAACCTTGCCGAGCACAAAATGGACATACAAACCTTAATGACTCAACACGGGCATCCCGAAGAGGTTTGTGCGACGCGATACAATGATGACGTT
>NZ_JADDYG010000485.1:6916-8058 GCF_015163535.1 Vibrio sp. OPT46
GAATCAAAAAATGGCTGTTGCATTCCGTAAAAATTCCCCTGAATTACGCAAAGCATTTGATCGTTATTTAGACTCGATAAAACAAGACGGTTCATACGAAAAACTAGTAAAAAAATACTATCCATCTATTTACTACTTTTATAACGATTACTTTATAGAAGATAAAAAGAAACTCCGATGAATAAGGCCGTTAAAAAATTTTCCAGTAAAAGATTTATTACAATAAGCGCAATATTAGTTTCAATTTACTTAGCTATGCTTATTACTGTGACTAGCGTAGGTCAAAATAAGTTAAAAGAATCTCAATACAGAGAACTAGATTTAAAAGTAAAAAGTTATGCAAGCACACTCGATAATTTATTTACCATAGCGAGTGAAGATGTTGATAATCTAGCTACAGATAAAACAATACAAACATTCTTTGGTAATTTAGCTTCTGGCATGTCAATGGAGTATGGATTAGGAGCCAGTCTAATTAATTTAAAGCGTCGCTTCGATGAGAAGATAGACAGTAAGCTAATTAATAGCAGCCAAATCTATAAGAAGCTCACGCTGGTAGGCAGTGATGGAGTCACCATTGTCACCACTGGAACTGAAAACCTTGCCGAGCACAAAATGGACATACAAACCTTAATGACTCAACACGGGCATCCCGAAGAGGTTTGTGCGACGCGATACAATGATGACGTTCGCATTCAAGTCATTAAGCAAGTTAAGTTCTCCGGAAAGCCTGTTGCTTTTTTAATTGCCGATCTTAATAAGAATATTGTTATTGACCAACTTACTAACCAAGAACACGAAGATAGTTATAGCCGAATGGTGCTAAAAATAAAAGACGTGGAAATGGTTGTATGGGATACCATAAATAAAACACCTTCTCACAATAAGGATGAGAACTATTTCGTTTCTGAGGCTGTAGACGGAAAAATTTACTTTGAAGTGCCTGTGGATAAACATCACTTTAAATTGATGGCGTGGTTCGAGCCTTTGAGTGAACGAGATATATTTACATCACGGCTCTTTATTATTGGTTTGAGTATTCTGGCCGTTATGATCGTCATTGCTTTATGTTATGCATTCATCACGAACAATAATAGGATTGAATTGAAAATTAAGCTTGAGGAAGAAAAAAAGCGTAAAGA
>NZ_JADDYG010000485.1:8068-8868 GCF_015163535.1 Vibrio sp. OPT46
GACGGAAAAATTTACTTTGAAGTGCCTGTGGATAAACATCACTTCAAATTGATGGCGTGGTTCGAGCCTTTGAGTGAACGAGATATATTTACATCACGGCTCTTTATTATTGGTTTGAGTATTCTCGCCGTTATGATCGTCATTGCTTTATGTTATGCATTCATCACGAACAATAATAGGATTGAATTGAAAATTAAGCTTGAGGAAGAAAAAAAGCGTAAAGATATTCTTTCTCAACAGAATAAAAAATTAACGAACGAAATTGAACGTCGAAAAGCGTCTGAAAAAGAACTCGCCTTCCAAGCTAAATATGACACATTAACTAATTTGCCTAATCGTAGTTATGGTTCCGAGCGATTGGCTTTGGAGTTAATTAGGGCATCGCGTAGTGGGTCTAAAGTTTTGGTGATGTTCATCGACTTAGACCACTTTAAGCAGATTAACGATTCAATGGGACACTTTGTTGGGGATGAAATCCTTAAACTCAGTGCTCAGCGACTGTATCAAGTCGCGAGAAAAACAGACTTATTGGCGAGAATTGGTGGAGATGAGTTTTTACTCGTCATCCCTGATTTGCCTGATAATGATACTGCAAAGCGAGTTGCTTCAAGTGTACTTTCGGCGTTTAACGATCCGTTTGTTTGGAACAACCATGAATTCTTCTTGAGTAGTAGCGTCGGAATGTCTGTGTTTCCGGATGACGGAGACAACGCTGAGCAGCTTCTTGCATGTGCAGATATGGCAATGTATCGGGCGAAACAAGATGGGCGTGATGGCTTTTGTTTTTATAACCATAATAT
>NZ_JADDYG010000485.1:8891-9191 GCF_015163535.1 Vibrio sp. OPT46
CAGCGTCGGAATGTCTGTGTTCCCGGATGATGGAGACAACGCTGAGCAGCTTCTTGCATGTGCAGATATGGCAATGTATCGGGCGAAACAAGATGGGCGTGATGGCTTTTGTTTTTATAACCATAATATGAACCAAGATTTGCAACGCTATTTGGATCTGGAAAATCGTCTGAGAAGTGCGATCTCCAATCAGTTGTTAGAGCTGTATTATCAGCCAATTATTGAGCTGAGTAGTGGTAAAATCGTAGGGGCAGAAGCGCTAATGCGTTGGAATGATGACAAGTACGGATTCGTAAACCC
>NZ_JADDYG010000485.1:9201-12686 GCF_015163535.1 Vibrio sp. OPT46
CTTGCAACGCTATTTGGATCTGGAAAATCGTCTGAGAAGTGCGATCTCCAATCAGTTGTTAGAACTGTATTATCAGCCAATTATTGAGCTGAGTAGTGGTAAAATCGTAGGGGCAGAAGCGCTAATGCGTTGGAATGATGACAAGTACGGATTCGTAAACCCTGAAGAGTTTATCTCTATTGCAGAGAAAAATGGTTTAATTCATCAAATTGGTGAGTTTGCTATTCAACAAGCGTGTCGACAAGCGGCACAATGGCAAAGTCTGACTCCGTTGTTTGTTTCTGTAAACTTTTCTAGTGTTCAATTTAGGTACTGCGAGCGCTTACTTACGTTTATTAAACACAGCCTTGAGGAGTCTGGTCTTCCGTCAGATAAGTTCGATATTGAAGTGACAGAAAGTCTCCTCTTTAATCACGATTCTGAGCTATTAGACATGCTTAATAACTTACGAGCGTTAGGCACCAAACTTACTATTGATGATTTTGGTACTGGTTATTCTGCGCTGAGTTACTTGCAGAAGTTTCCGTTCGACCGCTTAAAGATTGATCGTAGCTTTATGCAAAATATGTTCGAGAACGACTCAGACCGCGAGCTTGTGAACGTAATCATAGCAATGGCGAAAGCGCTGGATCTTAAGATCGTCGCAGAAGGCATCGAAGAACAGCGTCATGTGGATTACCTGAAAAACCTAAACTGTGAGTTCGGACAAGGTTTCCACTATAGCCGACCATTACCTGCTAAGGACTTTGAAGCACTTTTGGCTAAGCCTACCTGGCTATAATTCCTTTTATAACAACCTCATAGAAAAGCATTAATTGAATTTGTGCCTAGGATTCATTAATGCTTTTCCACCTTAAGGTATAATCCTTCCTCCTTCCTTGAATTACACTACAATTAATTGATGAGTGATAGCCCGTGACGCCCGTCACATAAAGGCTAAGCCTAATTCTAAACGAGTAAATACTCGCCAAAATAACTAGGAAGGAATTTCAAATGTCTTCTGCATTCTACCAACAGATTCAGCAGCAAATCGAAGAAGTAAAGGCGGAAGGCCTTTACAAATCAGAGCGTGTCATTACGTCTCAACAGCAAGCGGCTGTTAAAATCTCTACTGGTGAAGAAGTACTAAACTTCTGTGCGAACAACTACCTTGGTCTTGCTAACCACCCGGCACTTATCGAAGCGGGTAAAGCAGGCATGGACGAGCACGGCTTTGGTATGGCTTCAGTACGTTTTATCTGTGGTACGCAAGACATCCACAAAGAGCTTGAGCAGAAGCTTTCTAAGTTCCTAGGTAAAGAAGATACGATTCTTTACACATCATGTTTCGACGCAAACGCGGGCCTATTTGAAACTATTCTAGGCAAAGAAGACGCAATCATCTCTGACGCTTTAAACCACGCGTCAATCATCGACGGTGTTCGTCTATGTAAAGCAATGCGTTTCCGCTACTCAAACAACAACATGGAAGAGCTAGAGCAACAACTGATCGCTGCGAAAGAAGCAGGTGCTCGCCACATTCTTATCGTAACGGACGGTGTGTTCTCAATGGACGGCGTAGTAGCAAACCTTCCGGCTATCTGTGACCTAGCAGAGAAGTACGGCGCGTTGACTATGGTTGATGACTCTCACGCTGTTGGCTTCATGGGCAAAACAGGTGCAGGTACGCACGAGCACCACAACGTAGTTGACCGTATCGACATCATCACTGGTACGCTAGGCAAAGCAATGGGCGGCGCTTCAGGCGGTTACACATCTGGTAAAGCGGAAGTGATTGACTGGCTACGTCAGCGTTCTCGTCCATACCTATTCTCTAACTCTGTTGCACCAGCAATCGTAAGCGCTTCTATCCGCGTTCTAGATCTACTAGAAGAGAGCGGTGACCTACGTGATCGTCTATGGGAAAACGCAGCACACTTCCGTACTCGTATGGAAGACGCTGGTTTCACAATGGGTGGTGCTGACCACGCAATCATTCCGATCATGCTTGGTGACGCAAAAGTAGCAGCAGAATTCGCAGAGCGTGCGCTGGAGAAAGGCATCTACGTAATCGGCTTCTCATTCCCTGTAGTACCAAAAGGTCAAGCACGTATCCGTACTCAAATGTCTGCGGCGCACTCTCGCGAGCAGCTAGACCGTGCAATCGACGCGTTCATCCAAGTTGGTAAGGACATGGGTCTTATTTAAGATTCTAGGCCTTAGACAATAGGGCCTTTAATTAAGGTTACATTATGAAAATTAAAGCATTATCAAAGCTAAAGCCTGAAGAAGGCATCTGGATGACTGAGGTTGATAAACCAGAAGTTGGCCATAACGACATTCTGATCAAAATTAAGAAAACCGCTATCTGTGGTACAGACGTACACATCTACAACTGGGACGAATGGTCACAAAAGACAATTCCAGTGCCTATGGTTGTTGGTCACGAATACGTGGGTGAAGTGGTTGCGATTGGTCAGGAAGTTCGTGGCTTTGAAATCGGTGACCGCGTATCTGGCGAAGGTCACATCACGTGTGGTCACTGTCGTAACTGTCGTGGCGGCCGTACTCACCTATGTCGCAACACGATTGGTGTGGGCGTTAACCGTGAAGGTGCATTCGCTGAATACCTAGTGATCCCAGCGTTCAACGCGTTCAAGATCCCTGAAGGCATCTCTGACGATCTAGCGTCTATCTTTGACCCGTTTGGTAACGCAGTACACACAGCACTTTCTTTCGACCTAGTAGGCGAAGACGTGCTTATCACAGGTGCTGGCCCAATCGGTATCATGGCAGCAGCGGTTGCTAAACACGTTGGTGCTCGCCACGTAGTGATCACAGACGTGAACGAATACCGTCTAGAACTTGCTCGTAAGATGGGTGTAACACGCGCAGTAAACGTGGCTGAAGAGAAGCTAGAAGACGTAATGGCTGAGCTAGGCATGACAGAAGGCTTCGACGTTGGTCTAGAAATGTCTGGTAACCCAGCAGCATTCAACTCAATGCTAACCACAATGAACCACGGTGGTCGCATTGCACTACTAGGTATTCCACCGTCAGACATGGGTATCGACTGGAACCAAGTTATCTTCAAAGGCTTGGTGATCAAAGGTATCTACGGTCGCGAAATGTTCGAAACTTGGTACAAGATGGCTTCACTGATCCAATCTGGTCTGGATCTATCGCCAATCATCACGCACCACTACAAGATTGATGATTTCCAAGAAGGCTTCGACGTAATGCGCAGCGGCATGTCAGGCAAGGTTATTCTTGATTGGGAATAACTTATTCAAGTAAGAAATGCGCTCCTTTTTGGGGCGCATTTTTGTTTCATGAAGATTTTTGTTTCGGGAAGAAATGGTCGCCAATCTTTTCTAAACTTCTCGTATCGTTCTGCTACTTTTTTAGATTTTTTCCACTCAACTTCACCCTACCTTCTAACTCATTGTCGATTCTATATTTGGAATAAGATAATAACCATTTGTTTTTAGTGGTTATTTTTTAGC
>NZ_JADDYG010000485.1:12696-14168 GCF_015163535.1 Vibrio sp. OPT46
CTTCCAAGAAGGCTTCGATGTAATGCGCAGCGGTATGTCAGGCAAAGTTATTCTTGATTGGGAATAACTTATTCAAGTAAGAAATGCGCTCCTTTTTGGGGCGCATTTTTGTTTCATGAAGATTCTTGTTTCGGGAAGAAATGGTCGCCAATCTTTTCTAAACTTCTCGTGTCGTTCTGCTACTTTTTTTAGATTTTTTCCACTCAACTTCACCCTACCTTCTAACTCATTGTCGATTCTGTATTTGGAACAAGATAATAACCATTTGTTTTTAGTGGTTATTTTTTAGCATTACATGCTTAAAAATCGTCACTTTTAAGTTTAATATTTTTATTTGCTGTTCGTCTTTATCCTTATCCTGCTTCTTTTTATTGTTTTACATTTTATATGCATTTGGTTTGTCATAATTGAGCTATAACTAATAAAAAGGTTACCGATATACAGTGGAATGTAAAAATGGAGCTTTATATGAAAAGATTTTATCTGATGATGCCTCTGCTCTTAACCTCATTTAGTTGGCAAGCGAGTGGAGCGTCAGTGAGCGGTACGATTGATGTTTCAATTAACCTTGTACAAGGTTGTGTGATTAATGGAAACAATGCGGTAGATGCAGCTTCTGGCGTTGGCTTTGGCTCACTCGCCTTTGGAGACGTGCCTGCAATCTTCAGTGAACAAGATGGTGTGGTAAATGGTGGTAGTGCGACGGGTATTGAAGTGCTTTGTAGTAACGGTGTGACACCGACGTTTACATTGGGCACCGGATTGTATGATGCAAGTGCGACCGTTGGTACCTACGCGATGTCAAATGGCGCGCAATTTATTGATTATACGTTGTTTACCGACTCAGACCGAAGCACACAAATTATACAAGGCGGGACGGTAGCTCTGTCTGAATTTACTAGTGCAACATCGCAAACTATTGAGCTTTTTGCGAAAGCTTACGGTACGAGCAGCATTGCCGGCACATACTCCGATACCATCAGTGTGACGCTAAGCTGGTAAAACGTGACGCTGGTTGTTAGGGGCTTTTCACTTGTCGCGATGAGTTTGTGCTCTTTAACTGTGCTGGCTGATGCGACACAAACTTTTCAGGTGTCTGCCACCGTAGATACAGGTTGTTTGATTAACGGCGCAGTACAAGAAGAAAGCGCAACCCAAGCTGGGCAAATAGGCACGTTAGATTTTGGTGAGCATTCTTCAGTTTACGCGACGGAAGTACAAGGCAGCATCACTTACAGTTCATCACTCACATTAAGTTGTACTCCGGGTATTACGATGAATGTTTCCGTAAATGGCGGGATGAATGCATCGGATGGTGTACGTAAGCTAAAGCACAGTGAAGAAGCGACAACGGTAGATTACTTTTTGTTTCAAGATCTAAATTATACGCAGGTGCTTGATATTGACACGCAATATTCCGTCGATACCGACCAAGACCCAGATAATATTCAGTTTCCTATCTGGGCAAAGGC
>NZ_JADDYG010000485.1:14178-15019 GCF_015163535.1 Vibrio sp. OPT46
CGGTGTACGTAAGCTAAAGCACAGTGAAGAAGCGACAACGGTAGATTACTTTTTGTTTCAGGATCTAAATTATACGCAGGTGCTTGATATTGACACGCAATATTCCGTCGATACCGACCAAGACCCAGATAATATTCAGTTTCCTATCTGGGCAAAGGCGACAATAAATGGGAATGAAATGGCTGGAATTTATATGGATACGCTGACGCTGACATTAGAGTGGTAAGTGAACTTTGGAGGGGTGAAATGGAATTCATACTCAAAAAACTATTATTAATAACCTTCCTTTTTGTTTTTTTCTCAAATGCCAATGCTAACTCATTATTAATTTGGCCGATTTACCCCAAAATATCAGAGGAGAGTAATGCAACATCACTTTGGATGGTAAATAAAGGCAGTGTTGATTCTTATTTACAGGTGAGAATTTTTAAGTGGGAACAAAACGAAGGAGAAGATAGTTATTCAAGTCAAAGCCAGTTAATTGCAACCCCTCCGTTTGTCAAAATTGAACCAGGTGAAAAGCAGTTAATCCGCATCATCAACCAAGATGAGGCCTCTGCGGGTAAGGAGTATGCATACCGAGTGATCATAGATGAATTACCGCCAACTCAAAACCCTCAAACAGAATTGACGGAAAATGAACTCGCTGTCAAAGTCCGAATGCGTTACTCGATACCTTTGTTTATTTACGGGAAAGGGCTGACTGATACTCAAAAACCAAACCGTGACAGTGAATTATGGGGTGATTTACAGGCACAGTTTATTAAGAAAAATAATCAGCGTTTTGTTCACATTAAAAATTCAGGAAAACACCATGTTCGCTTAGTGAATTTACAGTTGA
>NZ_JADDYG010000485.1:15029-30989 GCF_015163535.1 Vibrio sp. OPT46
AAAAGTCCGAATGCGTTACTCGATACCTTTGTTTATTTACGGGAAAGGGCTGACTGATACTCAAAAACCAAACCGTGACAGTGAATTATGGGATGATTTACAGGCACAGTTTATTAAGAAAAATAATCAGCGTTTTGTTCACATTAAAAATTCAGGAAAACACCATGTTCGCTTAGTGAATTTACAGTTGAATCTACCAAATAAAGATCCTGTCGTTATTTCCGATGGACTAGCTGGCTATATTCTTCCTGAACAGTATAAGGTTTGGTCTATTCCCCATAGTAATGTCAGACCCTTGAGTTTGAGCGCGAATATTGGAGGTAAACGTTACCAAATACCATTGAAGCAATAATGAATAGATTTAATACAATGAATGCTTTCTTTTGGTTGGTATTACTTAGCGTAACGTGGAGCAGTATTGGTCTTTGTGCAAATTCAGCAAACCACTTCTCTGAGCTACCGAGTCCTGAAAATTTCTCATTAGAAAAGTTTGAGAATATTAGCCTCAATCTGGAGTTGGTGATCAATCAAAGAGCAACCGGGCTTGTTGCGAAAGTTGAGCGAGTTGGCGATCAGTTCTTTTTGCTCCGGGAGGACCTCATTTCAGTTGGGGTTACCGCCAAGTCGTTGCCTGGAACCGAAGAGAGACTTGAGGTTACGTCTATCCCAGGTGTTAACGTGCGTTACTTGCAATCGTCATTGCAACTCGCAATTGACGTACCGCCTAATTGGTTACCGATGCAGAATTTATCAGCGCAGGATATGGGGCGATTTTCCCCGGCTCAGTTTGGGCGTGGTGGCCTGCTTAACTACAACGTATTTGGTGTGTACGAGAACGAAAGCCGACAAAAGGAGGTTTCTATCAATCATGAAGTCAGAGCCTTTTCTGAGTTTGGCGTTTTTTCTACTACCGGGATATTTAAATCTAACTTTCATCGCGATGTTCAGTCCCAGCAAAGCAGCCAGTACACTCGTTTTGATACGAGTTACGAGTACGTCAATCAAGAGAAGCGAATTCGTATGGAGGTAGGGGACTATATTGTTCGCCCTTTATCTTGGAGCCAACCAGTAAGACTGGCGGGTATTCAGTTGTCACATGATTTCTCTATGCGTCCGGATGTCGTGACGACGCCGTTACCTGCATTTTATGGTGAGGTCACAGCGCCCACTACGTTAGATTTGTTTATCAATGGCTTTAAAACTGACTCAATGAATGTTGGGCCCGGTCCTTTCATTATTAACGATATTCCAATGCTCTCTGGTGCTGGGGAAGCAACGGTAATTGCAACGGATGCTCAAGGTAAGCAAACGGTCATGACCAGCCCATTTTTTCTCTCTTCCGATCTACTGAAGACCGGATTTACATCTTACAGTGCGAGTATTGGTGCGATCAGAGAAAATTTCGGTAATGCATCTAACGACTATGGAGACGGTGGCGTGGTTACCGCTCTGCGTCATGGCATGACTGATTGGTTAACATTAGAAGCTCAAGCTGAAGCAAAAGGTGACCTGATCGTTGCGGGGCTGGGCTTTGTCACTAATGCTTTCAACTTGGGTACGGTGGATGCCTCGTTTCGTGTGAGTAATTTTCAGGATCAATCTACCTCATATGCGCTAGGTTATAGTTATCAGTCTCGGCTGTTTAGCTTCGCTGCTCGAACTCAAGTAGAACAAGCCGACTTTTATACCTTATCTCATTTACCAAATTACGAAATGCTCGATGAAGGCAAAGACGCTTCACTCGCGTCGCGCCATCTATCACAAATCAATATGGGAGTCCGTTTGGGAGATTGGGGCTCACTTTCTGGTGGGTACTTTGATATTCAACAATCCGACTCAGATTCACGTACCCTAAATCTCACTTATAGCTACGCTCTGCCTTTTAATATCAATATGTCCCTTTCTTACAATCATAGTATTGGTGGTCAGAGTGTTACGTTGGCGCAATTCTCTCTACCTTTCAGTTCTTTGGGGGGAAGTTCGGGGCTAACGCTGAAAAGAGAGGACGGTGGCGATGTGCGAGGGCGAGTGGGTTACAGCCGCCTTGCGCCAATACGAGGTGGGTGGGGCGTCAATTTAGCGCATGATATTAACGAACACCCAGAAAACCGTAAACAGGCTGATTTGACCTACCGTGCGTCATGGGCGCAGTTCAGAGCGGGGTTAAATGGCACCAGTGGCGACTATGATTATTTTGCGGAAATGGCAGGTTCGGTCTCTACGTTGGATGGAGAAATATTCCCGGCGAATGAAGTGTATGACAGCTTCGCTGTGGTGAGCACCAGTGGTTTTGAAGGTATTCCGGTTAAATATGAAAATCAAATTGTCGGAGTGACAGACGATGAAGGTTACCTACTTGTTCCTTGGGCTACGGCGTATTACACCGCCAAATATGAAATCGATCCACTTAATTTACCTGCCAATGCTGCGTTTTCTGCAACAGAGCAGTTTGCTTCGATACATTCGGGCTACGGCTACCTGTTAGAGTTCCCAATAGAGCTACAAATTGCACTGAGCATGACGGTGGTAGACGAAAATCATTTGTTCCTTCCGATTGGTACATATGGCCGCTCAGAAACGGGCTTAACAAGCCAAATTGGTTGGGATGGTTTTACGTACTTTGAAGGCGTTGACCCAGGCCGCTATATTCAGTTTTATCCTCAAGGACAGCCGCCATGTAAAGTGTTTATTGAGGGGTTGTATCAGCGTGACAGTCAAAAAATACAAACATTGCCTGAGCAGGTTTGTATCAAAGCCGAAGAAGAGACCGCACTATGATTTTGCGCAGCTGGTTTGCTAGCCTACTTCTCTTTTTCTCGTTCTCGACAATGGCTTGTCAGCTCACGGCGGCAACACCTTTAATCTTGTTTGGCAATGTTTCTTCGTTTACTGTTTCAAGCTCTCAGCAGCAAAGCTCAGCTCAGCCTCATGCGGGGATTACGTGTGACTTTTCTACACTTGTGTCTTTGTTAAGTGGCGACTACGTATCAGCAACGTTTAACAGTATAAATAATGGTTTGCTATTAAATGAGGATGATCCGAGTTCGGAGCTCAGCTATCAGATTTTTGGCGATCCAGGTCTTTCACAAGAGTATGTATTCGGCCAAACTTACAATTTTTTTGAAATCGGGTTACTCGATTTACTCGGGTTGTTTGGCACTCAAGCTGAGTTTCCGCTTTATGCTCGGACGGGAGCGGGTAGTAATCTTTCCGCTGGGACTTATAAAGACCAAATCACCGTATCCTGGATTTGGGATTACTGTAAGGGTATCGGGGTTCTAGGGGTATGCATTGGCCGCGCCAATGGCAGCGCTCAAAGCGTGATTACGGTTGAGTTGGAAGTGACCCCTGATTGTATGATCACAGCGCCAGATATTGATTTTGGTTCATCCCCATTAGTGGCCGGTTTTGAACCAGTCAGTCAGGTTATATCGTTAACTTGTACCAAGAATAGTTCCTTCTCCATTGGCTTGAATGACGGCCTAAATGCGTCCGGCGGTCAGCGACGAATGATTTCTAGTGGTCACTATTTGGAGTATGAAATCTATAAGTCATCATCGATGGATCGCTGGGGAGGAACCAGTTCTGAACGTCGTGAACACAGTGACGTCGATACTGGCGGCTCTATTCCTGATGGTATCACTCCACAGAATTATAATTATCGCACGCAGATACTAACCAGCCAAACGACCCCTCCTGCAGGTACTTACACCGACTCAATAATCGTTGACGTTCAATTTTGAGCATCATGTCAATTACATCATTAGAGGCTTCTATTCCAAAAATCTTTTGTAATCATAGTTTTCACTCTGTCACTGCTTAATTTTGTGAGATTAGTATGGCTTTATTCTCACGGAATTTAACTTTCAGAAATAAGGAAAATGATGAAGAAGTCACTAACAACATTAGGTTTGGCACTGGTATTTACAGGAACAGCTTATGCAGCAAGCTGGGGCTACGAGGGAAACCATGGACCTGCTCATTGGGGTGAGTTTGCATCTGAGTGCGCAAAAGGTCAAAACCAGAGCCCAATCAACATTGAATCGGCGACCGAAGCGAAGCTAGAAAAATTGAATTTCGACTACGAAGGTAAGGCAATTTCACTGCTGAACAACGGTCACACTTTACAGACTGGTTTAGAAGGTAAAAACACACTCACCATTGATGGTAAAGAGTTTACGTTGAAACAGTTCCACTTCCATACGCCATCTGAAAACCATGTGGACGGTAAAGAATACCCTCTAGAAGCACACTTTGTGCATGCCGACAAAGTAGGTCATCTAGCTGTTGTCGCGGTGTTCTTTAAACTGGGTGACGCGAACCCAGATTTAGCTAAGATGCTAGCTAACATTCCAACTAAAGATCAAGATGTTACCATCAAGGTTCCATTTGATGCGGATGCCCTTATCCCAAGTGATAAAGACTACTACCGCTTTAACGGCTCACTAACGACACCACCATGCTCTGAAGGTGTGCGTTGGTTGGTGATGAAAGAAGCACAAACTATTTCTCCTGAGCAGATAAAATCTTTTTCGGAAGTAATGGGGAAAAACAATCGCCCAATCCAACCGCTGAATGCACGTATGGTGTTAACGCAACAATAACCACTTCATGCGAAGAAAAATAAAAAGCCCGCTTAAACATAGCGGGCTTGATTATTTGGGTATTGGTGAAAACTAGAAGCCGTGATCTTCTTGCTCTTCCGCTTTTACCATTTGTATAGGATCAAGCTTAAGCGTCTGAGTAGGGAACGCGATATCTGCATCGTGTTCTTTAATGATGTTGATTACCTTAAGCAGTATGTCCTGCTTAACCTCATGGTATCTCACCCAATTCACGGTTTTAGTAAAGGTATAGATAAAGAAGTGCAATGATGATGGACCGAATGTATCGAAATTAACGATAAGTGTTTGGCGTGCATCAATGTCTTTGTGATTTTTCAGCATTTCTTTTACCGCGGTGATAATTTGCGGCATTTTTTCTGCATCGTCGTAACGAAGTCCAATTTTTTCGTAGATACGTCGGTTCAGCATGCGAGATGGGTTTTCTACGACAATGCTGCTAAACACTGAGTTTGGTACATACAGTGGACGCTTATCGAAAGTTCGGATAATGGTCATGCGCCAGCCAATGCGTTCTACTGTCCCCTCTATTTGTCGGTCTGGAGAACGGATCCAATCGCCAACTTTAAATGGACGATCGAAGTAGATCATAAGACCTCCAAAAAAGTTAGACAGCAAATCCTTCGCCGCTAAACCGACGATCAAACCACCAACACCACCGAAGGTAAGGAGGCCCGATAGTGACAGACCAAATGCCTGCATTACGGTTAGAATTCCGACGGTAATAAAGAACAGGCGCGCGACCTTAGCTATCGCTTGTACTGTTGTTTCATCTCGGTTCTTTTGTTCGAGAACATGCTCTTCAACATTGGTAATGAGCCGCATAACGGTCCATACGAAGATGCTGATGATTAAAATCAGTTTCAGCGTACTTAACCAGTTTATTTTATCGTTGAGCTCGCTCTCCAATATGATGCCGATAGAGACGGTTGCTGGCCAACACCAAATGAGTGTACTGACTGGCGCTTTTAGCGCATCAAGCAACATATCATCCCAGTGGAAGGGCGTTTTCTCTACGAGCGCAGCGAGGCGAGAGCGAATCAGCCGCCAAGCTATCCAAGCTATAAAGCTAGCGAGCGTAATGAAAAGGACGCTCCCACTCCAATTTTGATGAGACGTTTCAATGTAGCTTTGTAATTCGGTAAACCACTGTGGCATATGTAACTTATTTCTAGTGAACCATGGAAGGAAAGGTAGCAGATATTACTCCTTCACCCCAGTGATTTCCTTTAAATCATTTACTTATGTCTAAACCGTCCGAGATGGACTTTTCCTTCCGATGACAAGATAGTCACCTCAATGTTCTGTTGAGCGACCGCCTCATGCATGTTCAGAGGTACGCTACCAATGATTGAGGGTTGATATTTGGACGATCAATTATAACTTCTCTGACTTATCGCTAACATTTATCTTAAGTAAGTGTGAGAGTGTATTGGCTCTTGAATTAGCGGAGGCAGATATGGAATTTACAGAGCTGGATCGAAACGCGCTCTACGACATCTGGATGTCACAAAAAGCCAAAATGCACATCACTCAAATGGAAATGGCGAAGCGCCTTGGTTTGAGTCTACACGAGTTTTCTGGCTTGTTACGTGGTAATTCTCCACTGACGCTAGGTTTTGTAAAACAGCTATGCGAGCAGCTACATGTACGTCCTGGTCAGGTGATTCCGTCTTTGACGGAGCGTGACCTATCTGCATCTGGTACCGTTTATTTACAAAATCGTGTGACGGTGGATGGCGATATCAGTAACGTGTTTATCGACGGAAACCAAGTCGTGATCGAGTACGTTCACCAAGTTAGCTAGCTTGCTCGTCAAATTATCGGGTTGAAGAGCAATAAAAAACGAGCCACTGTTGGCTCGTTTTTTCGTTTCTGTTTTGCTCGATTGCAAAGATTATGGGATTTTCACTAGCGAATCGCGTGAAAGATCCGCGATAGACTTAGCGCCAGTCAGCGTCATTGCTACACGCATTTCTTTATCGTACAGATCCAGTAGATTTTCAACGCCTGCTCCGCCTTGTGCTGCCAATGCGTACACAAATGAACGGCCAAGAAGCGTACAGTCTGCACCAAGTGCGAGCATACGAACGACATCAAGACCAGTACGAATACCAGAGTCTACGAAGATCTTAAGATCACCTTTTACCGCATCCGCAATGCTTGGTAGTGCTTTAGCGCTTGAAAGTACGCCATCTAACTGACGGCCACCATGGTTAGATACCACAATGCCGTCCGCGCCGAAACGTACCGCATCTTTCGCGTCTTCTTCATCTAGAATGCCTTTGATAACCATTGGACCATCCCAAAAATCACGAATCCACTCAAGATCTTTCCAGGAGATAGAAGGGTCGAAGTTTGCGCCTAACCAGCCGATGTAATCTTCTAGCTTTGTTGGTTCGCCACGATAAGTTGAGATGTTACCTAAGTCGTGCGGTTTACCAAGTAGACCCACATCCAGCGCCCAGCTTGGGTGGCGCATCGCCTGGAATACACGACGCATGGCCGCGTTAGGGCCACTCATACCTGAATGCATGTCACGGTAACGTGCGCCAGGAACTGGCATATCAACGGTAAACACCAGCGTTGTTACGCCTGCTGCTTTTGCACGCTCAAGTACGTTCTTCATAAAGCCACGGTCTTTAAGTACGTAAAGCTGGAACCACATTGGACGTTCAATTGCAGGTGCGACTTCTTCAATCGGACAAACCGAAACAGTCGACATAGTAAACGGGATGCCTTTTTTCTCGGCTGCTTTTGCTGCTTGCACTTCGCCTCGGCGCGCGTACATACCAGTTAGACCAACAGGAGCTAGCGCGATTGGCATTGCCAGTTTCTCACCGAAGATCTCGGTTTCGAGGCTCAAATCTGTCATATCGCGTAGGACGCGTTGGCGAAGAGCGACATCACCTAAATCGTCAGTATTACGCTTCAGCGTGCGTTCGTCGTAAGAGCCGCCATCAATATAATGGAATAGAAACGGGGGAAGCTTGGCTTTCGCGGCAGCGCGGTAGTCAGTAGAAGCTGAGATAATCATAATGGTGTCCTAGCGGTTATTCTAAGCAAAGTTGTGGAGCAATTTGCTCTTTCGTTGAGCCTTCATCGCAAAGCAGTGAAGACATCAAAATGAGTATAGTTACCTATGGTTCACTTACGTTTGAATCGGTGATGTTGGTAACCCATTTACATAATTGGTTGAAAAATTTTATTAAATCACTCAATCAGTTATGCAAACTGGAAAGGGTGACACAGCTGTCGGGGGAATTGATGTAGCAAGCTAAATCAACATGTCGGGGTAGTAGTGCAGACAGCTGTGTCAAATTAGGCAGGGCTGTAAACCCTGCATTTCGCGTTACTTCATTAAGACATCTGTCATTTGGAAGCCATAAATCAGCACCAATCCAATAATGCCTGTCATTACAATGTAGTAGAACGTAGGGATAATCGTTTTACGCAATGTTGCGCCTTCTCGACCAAGCAAACCTACCGTGGCTGATGCGGCAACAACGTTGTGAATCGCAATCATGTTACCTGCAGCAGCACCGACGGCCTGGAGTGATACAACAATCACACTCGAAATAGACAACGTTTGTGCCACTTCGAATTGGAACTGGCTGAACATCATATTTGATACCGTGTTTGAGCCAGCGATGAACGCACCCAGTGCACCAACGGTGGCACTCAGCGCTGGGAACGCAGAACCAACAAGGTCAGAGGCGAAGTTTGCGGTTGTGACGGGCATACTTGCTAGGTCAGCACCGTTGATGCCTGAGTTGATAAAGATACGAACCATCGGAATGGTAAATACCAAGACAAAACCCGCCCCAATCAGTGTTTTGCTTGACTCGCCAAACGCTTCACGCAATGGCTTTACACTGCCGCTTTGTAACATTGCAGCAAGTAGTGCGACAAACACCAGAATGCCACCAGGAAGGTATAACGGCTGAATAGCAGCGCTAACGCCAGTCTCACCAAGAATGTTGCTGAACGACAAACTTACGCTTTGTACAAAGCCTTTCAGCTCAGGGCTAACGCGGCTTGCGACGAGAATAACTGCCAGCATTACATATGGAACCCAAGCTTTTACGATGCTCATTGGCTTGCCCGGATTGTCGTTTAGATCGACTTTTAGCGAGCCTAACCACTCTGCAGGCCATTTGTCTTCGCTTTCGAAATCCCACTTAGTCTTTGGTACTAAGAAGCCTTTTTTCGCTGCGGTAACAACGATAGACAGACCAACCAAACCACCGATAAGTGAAGGGAACTCTGCGCCCAAGAATACGCCGGTTAACGCGTATGGAACGGTGAAAGAGACACCAGCGAATAGCGCAAATGGTAGAATATCCAGGCCTTCACTCCAGCTTCTGTTCTTGCCGAAAAAACGTGTTAACATCATCGCCATTAATACTGGGATCATCGTACCTACGACTGCGTGAATGACAGCAACGTGCGCTGTGATATCTTGCAGGTACATTTCCCACGTTGCACCTTGTGCGGCCAACGACTCACTGATGTTATGGGTGTCTAAACCTTTGTTTACACCTACGATGATAGGCGTGCCTACCGCGCCGAATGAAACAGGCGTAGACTGAATCATCATGCCCATTAGGACAGCGGCTAGCGCAGGAAAGCCGATTGCAACCAGTAGTGGTGCAGCGATTGCTGCCGGGGTACCGAACCCAGAGGCGCCTTCAATGAACGAGCCAAAACACCAAGCAATGATGATGGCTTGTACACGGCGGTCAGCCGAAATATCGGTAAATCCATTACGGATTGTGGTGATCGCTCCAGTGTGTTTTAAAGTGTTGAGCAAGAAGATGGCACCAAACACGATCCATAGAACAGAGACAGTAATGCCCAGTCCTTGGAATACGGAGGCCAGTACGCGATTGGCTGACATATCCCAAAACATTAGTGCGATAGCGACGGTTAGACCGAACGCAATAGGCATGGCTTTTTTAGCAGGCCAGTTGAGACCAACCAATAAGATGGCGGCAACAACAATTGGCGAAAATGCCACTAGGGCAAGTAGGGTTTCACTCATTTGTACATCCTTCGTACGCTGACTTCTCGAACGGTGTCAATCCGCTGTAGAGGTGACTTTTTGTTGTAATGGTTTTGTTAATTTGGCGTGAATTTACTCCTTTATTTTTTGTTGATATAGGGAAATAATGAAAATAATTAATTCCAAAAGTGACATAATGGTATGAGAGCAGACGACTTAATTCTATTTTCTCAAGTAATCGAACTTGGCAGCTTTAGCAAGGTTGCAGAGGCAAATAACCTTACAAATTCGGTAGTTAGCAAAAGAATGGCGAGGTTGGAGGAAGAAATAGGGGCTCAGCTATTATATCGAACAACGCGCAAATTAACCTTGACTGAGGCAGGTAAGGTGTTACTCCACAGTGCTAAAAATGTGAAGCAGGCCACTCAGGAGGCTATGGATGCTGTTGCAGGCTTTGGAGAGAATGTGAGCGGTCATATAAAAATGTCCGTGCCGTGTATCTCTGGAGATTTGATACTTGCTGATGCTGTTGCCGAGTTTTGTAACCTTCATCCGGGTCTGACCGTGGACATGTCATTGGATAATCGCTTTGTCGATTTAGTGGCTGATGGTTACGATTTAGTCATTCGAACTGGCTACCTAGCCGACTCTAGTTTGATCGCACGACATATTCTCGATTCCCAATGGGTGGTATGCGCGTCACCTTCTTATATTGCGAAAAATGGGAAACCGATCGAGCCGATTGATCTCACCACGCACAATTGTCTGCAATACGCTTACCAAACCACAGGTGCAACGGATTGGGAGTTTAAAGGAGAAGATGGCAATTACATCGTCAAAGTATCGGGCTGCTTTTCTACTGATAACGCGACCGCATTACGTAAAGCCGCTCTGGGCGGCCATGGTATTGCTTACGTCCCGCGCTGCTTGGTGTATCACGATATTCGTAATGGTCAACTGGTGGATATTTTTCCTGAATTAGTAGGTAAAAAGTTGGGTATCTACGCGGTGTATCCGTTTACTCGTCAACCACCGAACAAAGTGAAGCTGCTTATTGAGCACATTCGTGACCGGTACTTAACGATATCTCATTATTTCTAGGTTCTTCATAGATTTAAAACAATGTCGTTGAAATCAAAATTGGGTGCTCTAAGGTAATCACCGCAATAAAACGATTGAAGATAAACAACTTAATAAAAACAACGGAGTAACACGGACGTTATGCATTACCCAAAAACACGTAAAGATTCTGTCGTGGACACTTATTTTGGTCACGACATTGCCGACCCTTATCGCTGGTTAGAAGATGATCGCAGTGAAGAAACCGCACAATGGGTTTCGGGTCAAAATTCGGTCACCTTCGATTTCCTTGGTCAGATACCGTACCGCCAACAAATCCGTGACTTAGTGGCGAACAGTCAAAACTACGAAAAATATTCCCAGCCATTTGTACGTGGTGACTACACCTACTTCTACAAAAACGACGGTTTGCAAAACCAAAGTGTATTGTATCGACGTAAAGGCGAGGGAGAAGCCGAGGTTTTCCTTGATCCAAATACTTTCTCCGAAGAGGGCACGACCTCTCTTGGCGAAGTCAGCTTCTCTAAAGACTACCGTTTGGTCGCGTATTCCATCTCAGAAGGGGGCAGTGATTGGCGTAAGATCTTTGTCATTGATACGGAAACCAAAGAACAGCTAGAGCCTGAGATTGTTGATGCGAAGTTTACGTCGATTTCTTGGCTGGGCAGCAAAGGCTTCTATTACTCAAGCTACGATAAGCCGCAAGGCAGCGAGTTGTCTGCTCGAACTGAGCATCACAAGCTTTATTATCATGAACTTGGTACACCTCAATCTGAAGATAAAGTGATTTTCGGTGAGTTGGATACGCAAGTTCATCGTTATGTGTCTGGTACGACGACGACAGATGATCGCTTCCTCATTATCTCTGGCGCAGAATCTACATCGGGTAATCGTCTGTTTTATATTGATTTACAGTCTGAGTTACAGGCAATTGTGACGCTGCGCGAGACAACGCAAGGCGACACCTACTTAATTGATAGCCAAGACGCAACCTTGCTGCTTTACACCAACCTAGACGCGCCGAATGGCAAAGTTGTCAGCTACAACACTCAGACAGAACAATGGGCTGACGTGATTGCTGAACAAGAACAGCCGTTAGAAATCAGCAAAGGTGGCGGTTATCTGTTTGCGACTTATATGGTAGATGTGCTTTCTAAAGTGCAGCAGTTTAACTACCAAGGTGAGTGGATTCGAGATGTACAATTGCCGGGAGAAGGCACGGCTTATGGTCTGGCGGGTAAAAAAGAAGAAACCACACTTTATTACACATTCACTAACTACGTGACGCCTCCGACGATCTTCTCATTTGATGTTGAGTCTGGTGAATCGACACTGTTTCAAGAATCAAAGGCACCGTTCGATCGTAATGAGTATGAATCAAAACAGGTGTTTTACACCTCAAAAGACGGCACGCAAGTTCCGATGATCATTTCATACAAGAAGGGCATTGCACTTGATGGTAGATCACCAACCATGTTGTATGGTTACGGCGGTTTTAACATCAGCCTTACTCCAATGTTTTCTGGCAATGTAGCCAACTGGCTAGAGTTGGGTGGTATATACGCTGTCGCCAACATGCGAGGCGGCGGTGAATACGGTAAAGCCTGGCACAACGCAGGCACTCAGCAGCAAAAGCAAAACGTATTTGATGACTTTATTGCGGCGGCGGAATACCTGATTGAAAACGACTACACTAGCTCGGATCGCCTAGCGATTCGCGGTGGTTCTAATGGTGGTTTGTTAGTTGGAGCGTGTATGACGCAACGCCCTGAACTATTCAAAGTCGCGCTGCCTGCGGTTGGCGTGCTTGATATGCTGCGTTATCACACGTTTACTTCTGGAGAAGGCTGGAAGTATGACTATGGCACGTCGGAGCAAAGTGAAGCGATGTTCCAATACTTGCTTGGTTACTCTCCTGTTCACAATGTAAAAGAAGGCGTGCAATATCCTGCTACCTTGGTGACAACTGCTGATCACGACGACCGAGTTGTGCCAGCACATTCGTACAAATTTATTGCGGAGCTGCAAGACAAACAGCAAGGCGCTAATCCAGTATTGATACGCATTGATGTTAATGCCGGTCATGGTGCAGGAATGCCGCTGAGTAAGCAAATTGACCTCACCACAGACGTGTATGCATTTACGTTACATAATATGGGTATTGAGTCGATTTAATGCCCTAGTTGTTAGAAACTTCTGAGAATAAAAAAATGCCGCGACAGTGTCGCGGCATTTTTCATGGTTGGGGGAACTCAATTCATACTGTTTGCCAGTATTTGAGCCAGGTTGACTAAGTCTGACTCTTGAACCAACCAGTCTCGGCGGCCAAACCGAAAGGCAGCTACGCCATTCTTAAGACAAGATGAATTTATCACCTTTTCTTAATCCTAGTTTATGAATATGAAACTGTGATGAACCTAAGCCGCATTGTGCTGATTTTCACTGTTTTCAAGATCAAATGAGGCATCTATCAGTTTTTTCGTGTAGTCATTTTTAGGGTTTTGGAAAATCTTTTCGGCCGTACCTTGTTCCATGACCTCGCCCTTTTGCATGACTAGAACACGATCAGAGAGTGCTTTAACTACTGATAGATCGTGGCTAATAAACAAGTAGCCAATATTGTGTTTTTTCTGCAAATCTTTCAGAAGGTCAATCACTGTCAGTTGCACCGAGCGGTCTAATGCAGAGGTTGGCTCATCAAGCAGAATAAACGAAGGTTCAAGGATCAGTGCTCGCGCGATAGCAATACGCTGACGCTGGCCTCCTGAAAACTCGTGCGGATAACGGTTGATGGACGCGGGATCTAAGCGGACCTCACGGAGCACGTCGCGCGCTTTCTGCATACGTTCTTTTTTACTCAACATTGGTTGGTGGACAGTTAATCCTTCTGTGATGATCTCGCCGATAGTCATACGAGGAGAAAGCGAACCATAAGGGTCTTGGAATACCATCTGAACGTCTTTTTTCAGCTCAAAACGTTCTTTGTTTGTCAGCAAGGCCATATCTTGGCCTTTATATTCTATTTTGCCAGTTGAGGGCAGTAGACCTATCAAAGCTCGGCCGAGTGTAGACTTACCTGAACCGGACTCCCCAACGATCCCGAGGGTCTCTCCTTGTTTAAGCTCAAGAGAAATGCCTTTTACCGCTTCGAAGTACTCATTCTTGCTCGCAATAAAATGCGACTTTACCAAGAATTTGACTCGTATATCGTCGGCCTTTAAAAGCTGTGTAGCACTTTCGCTAATAGGCTCCTTACTGCCTTTAGGAATCGAGTTGATTAGCATACGTGTGTATTCGTGCTTTGGGTCCTCGAAGAGTATTTGCGTTTCGCCTTCTTCGACGACTTCTCCTTTACACATTACAATGACACGATCTGCAAAGTGTTTTACGACGCCTAAGTCATGAGTAATAAATAGGATTGCCATGCCCATCTGAGCCTGAATTTCTTTAATCAGGTGCAACACTTCTGCTTGAACCGTGACATCCAACGCTGTTGTAGGTTCGTCGGCGATCAAAATATCGGGCTCGTTAATCAGTGCCATCGCAATCATGATGCGTTGCAATTGACCACCAGAAAATTCGTGTGGGTACTTGTTGTACGCTTTTTCTGGGTTTGGCATATGAACTAATTCAAACAGCTCTAACACCTTTGCTTTTGCTGTTCGTCTGTCGACCGGGCGGTGACACATGATGGCCTCAGCGACTTGGATACCCACCCGCATGTACGGGTTTAGTGAGGTCATCGGCTCTTGAAAAATCATGCCAATGCGATCACCGCGAATACTTTGCATTTCACGCTCTGTTTTATCCAAGATGGAGCTACCCTCAAACATGATGGATGAGTTTTCATGCAAAATAGCGTTGTCTGGCAGTAGTTTCATCAGTGCATTGGTTGATACTGACTTGCCAGAGCCAGATTCGCCAACGATGGACAGCGTCTCGCCTGCTTTTAAATCGAAGCTAACATTCTTTACTGCATCGACGATCCCATCGTTTGTCGTAAAGCTGACTGATAGGTTGTTCACCGAAAGAATGGTTTTAGAAGACATCACAGATCCTTGTGGTTGATAAAGCAAATGATACTCAAGCAATGGACAGTACAAACCTAGCTGGCCTCAATGCTTGAGCTTTAGATTAATTATACAGGTGAGAAGGCGAAGCTTTTGCCGAACTCATTGCTTGCAAATGTAAGAACTGCTCATGCGCGCGCGTTACGTGCTCGAGTTCTATCATCCATTGAGCATTACGTTGGGCAGAGCAAAATGCCGCCATGTGAGCTAATAAGTCTTCGCTCTGTTGACCAAGTAGGTGACCTACGCGCTCAATCAGTTCATGGCTCTCTAGCTGCAAAAATTGAAATAGTGCGTAAGTTTGATTGAGTATTGAGAACGCATCATGTTGTAAGCCGAGTTTGTTGAGAATCTCTGATTGCGTCACGCTGGCATCTCTAAGCCCCGTAATGAGACATACAAACTGGCAAGGTTTAGTTTGTGCATTTTCTAGCGCTAAATGAATGTGGTTGGGTAGATTGTTGAGCACGTCGTCATATAAACGATGAGCTTCTGGCCAATGGCCTTGTTCCATCAGTTGCTCCGCTTTTAAGTAGCGCATCCAGCATTGCTCAATATTCATATCCATCTCCACAACATTTGATTTGTTTAGATATTAAATGAAATTGATTATCAATTGCAAGTGCGTGTTAATATCACTTATGTGTTCATAAAATGTCCAATCAATCTAGGGTGGAAGGTAAATCACTTAAAATTAAGCAAATAATCTCTACACTCAAATAACGAAAATAAGAAAAAAGGAAGTGGATATGGCAATACTAAGATTGGAAGCTAAGCAGCTATATTCTGTAGCAGATCTAGAGAATATGCCATGTAAGTCGACCAAGGAGTTACCTCCAATTGATGAAATCGTGGGCCAAGAGCGCGCGCAAAAAGCGGTCGAGTTTGCGATGTCCATCAAAGAGAAAGGGTATAACATCTACGCCATTGGTCAGAATGGGCTAGGTAAACGCACCATGATCTTGCGCTATCTGAATCGTCACCAGCACGATGCAGCAGCCCTGTTTGATTGGTGTTACGTTGCGAACTTTGAGGATACCCGTACGCCAAAGGTATTAAAGCTGCCTTGTGGTATCGGAAATAAACTACGTGTTGATATTGAAGCTTTAATGGGCAAATTATTGAATGCTTTACCCCTAGCATTCGACAATGAAATGTACTTTAGCCGCGCTGAGCGATTAAA
>NZ_JADDYG010000485.1:30999-33238 GCF_015163535.1 Vibrio sp. OPT46
ACCAAAGGTATTAAAGTTGCCTTGTGGTATCGGAAATAAGCTACGTGTTGATATTGAAGCTTTAATGGGCAAATTATTGAATGCTTTACCCCTAGCATTCGACAATGAAATGTACTTTAGCCGCGCTGAGCGATTAAAAAATCAATTGGCAGCTAAGCAACAAAACGAGCTGGATCGTATTAGTCGAGAGGCAAAAGAAAAGGGCATCAGCCTAACACTGACTACGCAGGGGGATTATCAGTTTGTCGCCATGAACGGTGATGAGCTTCATACGGAAGAGTCTTTTGATGTACTAAGCAAAAAAGAACAAGAGCAATTCAGCGATGCTATTGATGAACTCGAAGTGCGATTGCGCTCGATGGTTCGTGAGCTTACGGAGTGGGAAGAGACATACAGCGATAAAATCAAAAAGCTCAATGATGAAGTGACGCTTGATGTGATTACTCACTTCATCAAAAAACTCAAAGTGGATTACGCGCAATATTCCGAAATCAAAACCTACTTAACTGAGCTGCAAAAAGATATTGTTGAAAACGCAGATATCTTCCTTGACCAAAGTGGCGAGCAAGGCGAAATTGCGACGGCATCCTTGGATAAAAAATTGCCACGTCGTTATAAAGTGAACGTCTTGGTAAGCCGTAAAAGCAGCGAATTTCCTATCGTTGTTGAAGAAAATCCCAACTATCATTCACTCTTCGGGTCGATTGAGACTGCCACTTTCAAGGGAACGGTGTTTACCGACTTCTCGCTGATTCGCGCAGGGAGCTTGCATAAGGCGAATGGCGGCGTTCTATTAATGGATGCTCAGAAAGTACTTGAACAGCCTTACGTTTGGGATGGTTTGAAGCGCGCATTGCGTGCTCGTCAATTGAGTTTTACGTCTCTAGAAAAAGAAGTCACATTGACGGGGGCGGTATCACTCGATCCTGAACCGATTCCGCTTGATATCAAAATTATCTTATTTGGTGATTACCGAACTTACCAATTACTCCAACATTACGATCCAGAGTTCAGCGAGTTGTTCCGCGTGACGGCAGATTTCGAAGACGAAATGAAACGTACGCCGGAGTCTGAGCTGCATTACGCGCGCTTTATCTCTAGCGTGGTGCATGACAATAATATGCTGCATTGCGATCGCAAAGCCATTGCTCGAATCATCGAATACAGCTCACGTTTGTCTGGCGACCAATCCAAGCTATCTCTACATTCGGCTAATATCGCCAACTTGCTTCGAGAGTCGAACTACGTGGCTCGTCAAGCTAACTCTAACATGATCCGTATTGGGCATGTTGAAGAGGCGCTCAATAACCAAGAAATGCGAGTAAGCCGATTACGCGATAACGTAATGGAAACCTTTATTAACGGCACAACGCTGATTCGCACCGAAGGAGAAGCCGTAGGCCAAGTGAACGCACTTTCGGTATTGAGCACTAGTGACTACATGTTTGGTGCACCGAATCGCATCACAGCGACGACGTGTTACGGTGATGGGGATGTTATCGATATCGAGCGAAGCGTGGATTTGGGAGGCAGTATTCACTCTAAGGGCGTAATGATTTTGTCTGCCTACTTATCTTCCGTATTTGGTAAAACGGCACGAGTGCCATTAACGACAACCATTACCTTTGAGCAATCTTACGGTGGTGTTGATGGTGATAGTGCCAGCATGGCTGAGTTATGTGCGGTTGTGTCTGCTTTTTCAAAGCAACCAAATCGACAAGACATTGCGATAACAGGGTCGATGAATCAATTTGGTCAAGCTCAGCCTATTGGTGGCGTAAACGAAAAGATCGAAGGATTTTATGATGTGTGTGTAATTAAAGGTCGTCATGACGGGCAGGGGGTCATTATTCCGCGCTCTAATGTTCACAATCTAATGCTTCGTTCCGACATCGTGAAAGCAGTCGAAAAAGGCGAGTTTAATATTTGGGCGATTGACCATGTTACTGAAGCTATCGAATTGTTTACGGGGAAAGTTGCTGGTGAGCCAACCGATGAAGGTTCTTATCCAATCGATACCATTTTTGGCCTTGCTCAAGCTAAGCTCAATTCGTTGAGAAAATAGGCTGAAACCGTCCTAAATGTGAATGTATCTCATCATAAGTGATCATAAGTTATCATAACGACAATATCCCGACGCTACTGTCGGGATATTGTCAATAACAGATTGAAAATGGAGAGTTTTTGTACTAGACAAAAGTGTGATCGACCTCTAATATTCGCCACTTGTTTATTCGTC
>NZ_JADDYG010000486.1:0-403 GCF_015163535.1 Vibrio sp. OPT46
ATGAAGCAACTCAGATAGCTGCTCCAGAAAGAAAATCAAATTCCGACTACGGAACCAATTACTTTGTCCTAAATGTTGAAAGGCAATAATGTTTACTTTTTGTTGTATTCCGAGCTCGTAGCCCCAAGGAGAAAAATCCGGAGTTAAGTCTTGTACCTGTACATCAGTACCGGAAGGAGAAAATGTGAACAACAATGGCTTGTTAAGATCGACGATTTCATACTTCACAAACACATCATCAAGTAAACCGTAGCCAGAGATAGGTAAAGCCATCTCTTGTTCTTGCTGAGTAAGAGCTTGCCATTCATCTAACCAGTAAAGTAGCTTCATTTTTTCTCCAAGTGCATCCGCAGTATTTAGACTGGAACTCTATCAAAATGCGTTTAAGCATCCCACGTTGAGA
>NZ_JADDYG010000049.1:0-239 GCF_015163535.1 Vibrio sp. OPT46
TGGCAGTCAGAGGCGATGAAGGACGTATTAACTTGCGATAAGCCCAGATTAGGTAGTAAAAACCATTTGAGTCTGGGATTTCCGAATGGGGAAACCCAATACCATAAGGTATTACTGTTGAGTGAATACATAGCTCAACAGGGCGAACCGGGGGAACTGAAACATCTAAGTACCCCGAGGAAAAGAAATCAACCGAGATTCCGAAAGTAGCGGCGAGCGAAATTGGACTAGCCCTTAAG
>NZ_JADDYG010000487.1:0-652 GCF_015163535.1 Vibrio sp. OPT46
TCTACACTCCGATATCTGGCATTGCGCCAAATTTTTCTGCAATAATATTGGCTTTTTTTACATCTTGGCTACTTAACCAAACCCTTGCCGCACCGACACCAAACCCACCGCCGACGAAACCTGCTTTCATAAACGCTTCCGCAAGTTTGGAGCAAATAATCCTGTCATATGCTCTGAGGTACACTCCCAGGCCAGTAGCTTGTTTTTGACTTCCTAAGTGGACTTTATCGGCTAAGGCACACCAAATATTTTCACTGACCACACCTTTAGAGTAACTATATCTATTTTTTGATAGGTCTATTTCAGGCCTTACATCCAACTTACCAGCATTAGTTTTCAGGCCTCCCAAAATTTCAACCTCACAGTAACGTAAAATATCAATAACCTCGGGAAGAGCAGCCCATATTCTAGTTGTAGATTTCACACCTTCGATTCCAAAGGTAAAACTTTGAGCACGCTTTGGGTCGATGGACTTTACTTTGATATTTAAAATTGCAGCAGTAGTTTTATGGAGGTTCTTTAAACCTATTATGACTTTTTCTGTATCAGGGAGTAGTACTTTGTTTTTATATCCAGCAACAATTGGCCCATCGCTACTAAACGTAAATTCTTCCCAATTGTTATCCAAAGGAAAGTTTTGATTCATTAAGTA
>NZ_JADDYG010000488.1:0-217 GCF_015163535.1 Vibrio sp. OPT46
CCCCTACGGGATACCATTGGGTCGTTAGCTCAGTTGGTAGAGCAGTTGACTTTTAATCAATTGGTCGCAGGTTCGAATCCTGCACGACCCACCATTTCCTTCCACGGAAATCAAAACAATGTGGGCGATTAGCTCAGTTGGGAGAGCACCTGCCTTACAAGCAGGGGGTCACTGGTTCGAGCCCGGTATCGCCCACCATTCTCTAAGTATTTTTGGA
>NZ_JADDYG010000489.1:0-3443 GCF_015163535.1 Vibrio sp. OPT46
TGTTAAGTTTTTGTGATAGTATTTTCATTGTTAAATGAGGGTTTTTATCCATCCAGTTAATTGAGTGATGAAGTGACTTTATTATTTTCATTACTTCTTGATCTGATTTTTCAATGTGTATTTCTTTTGATACAAGCAAAAAGTAAAGTTTATACACGCCAATAATTCCTATGTTCTTTACTTCTTCATTTATTCTATTCTTGGCCATAAATCCGTATGGCTCCCAAGTAGATATTGCATCGACGTTTCCTTGCATTAAATGATTTATAATAACCTGCGTTGTTGATGATATTTTTTCTACTTTTTCTAAATCAATGTCATTTACCTGTAGCAACAAGTCTAAGTAATATTCGCTAGCGCTCTTTTTTATTACACCAACCTTTTTTCCTGGTAATTTATCTATACTTTCTATGCCAGACCGCTTTTTAGTTAGCAGCTTAATATCATTCGTAGAAGATGCAAAAGAAGTGATTAATGCTAAATCTTTGTATTCAAAGCTTTTAAACATCAGTACGCTTTCAGAAAAAGTGGCGTAATTAACATGGTTTTCTAGAAGTAGGTTTGAACATTCGACCCCTCCAAAGCACATGATAAGTTCGACGTTTAAATCGTTTTCTTCAAACGCACCTATGTGCTCTGCAATGATAAAAGGGGCTGACAGAGGCGTCTTAGATATACCGATTGTTGTAGGTTTGTGGATAGCATTTGATACCGTTGTTAACTTTAAATAAGCAACTACTAATGCAGAAAGAACTAAAATTATGATAACTGTAGAAATCTGTTTTGTATCCATCAAAAACAACTCCCTTCATAATAGTAGTAATTAATCTATCAGTTAAATGAGTGTAGTTGCTTATTGGGTTGATGCTAGGAGAGGAGGGGATTTATTTGTATCGTGCCAAATTTATGAGTACCTAGGGGTAATTTCGGTAACTGGCTTAGATATAAAGAATTTATCTTTAGTTAGTTCAAGTTGTAGCAAATGACTGATTTCATAACATGATGATTTATGGAGAGATATCAACTTTTTAAGTTGAAAAATTGTACTCCATTTTTGCCATTTTTCTTTATCTCATACATTGCGTGATCGGCTTTTTGATACACTTCATTAAACGGTTGCTTTCCTTTGTTAAAGAGACAAACACCGATACTCATTCCTATCGTTACTTTATGTAAGTCTTGATTTATCGCTGGAATGATTGAATCTAAGAGTTGATTGCAAAGTTGGGATATTTCCTCTCGACTTGAATGCCAGTTTAAGACAACAAATTCATCGCCTCCTATGCGTCCAACTTGAGACTTGCTTGACGCAAGCTCTGTTAAGCTATTGGCGATATTGATGAGGAGGGTGTCGCCAGTATGATGGCCTAGCTGGTCGTTAACTGCTTTAAAATTATCTATATCAACAAACACTAAAGCAGACTGCTGAGACGGTTCGGTTTGAGGTTGATGATTAAAGTTTTCCTCAATTGCTTTTCTATTTAACAATCCAGTCAATGGATCACTCGAAGCCAACTTGGCCAGTTGCTGCTCATAACGCTTTTCTTTTGTAATATCGATATGAGTACCCATCATCCGTAGTGGTTCGCCATCAGAACCATACTCGACGATGCGCCCTCGATCGTAGACCCAGCTATCACTGCCGTCTTTATGAATCATGCGATGCACTACCTCATAAAGGTCGGTCTTGCCTGCTAGGTGATCTTCAAATGCACCCACCGCAAGATCATAATCTTCAGGGTGGAGATTGTTTTTCCACGTTTCAACCGTCGCGGTTAACTCATGGGGCTGATAACCTAGCATTTTTCCCCACTGCATATTGAATATCGTCAAAGTACCTGAAGGAATATGCTGCTCCCACAAACACAGTCCATTACTGTCGAGTGCAGCATTCAACTTTTCTTGTAGTCGCGCATTCTTCCGCTTCAGCTCTTCATTTTCTTTTTCTAAGCAGGCAATTCGAGTTAGATATTCTTCCATTTTGCGCATAATTTACGTCGTTTTCGGAGCGACAATATACGAAAAATACTTTGCAATTTCTATGATTGAGCTTGGAGATATAAATATTGAATATGCGGTAAATAATAAAGAATCGGTGATGTTACTTAAGAGCAGTAAAGTAAATGCTTGGAAAACAAAGAAGGAAATAGGGGGTAAGCGAGGGGCTCTCCTGGTGCAAAGTCTTAAATGGAGGCCTTTGCACCGGGACTACTGAGGGTTAGCGGTTTAGTGCACCACAACGCTCAGGTTGGTATGTGATATCGACAATTTCAATTGTCTTCACTTGATTATTTGGCATTGGCCAGTCAAGTTTTTGGCCGACAGACAAACCGATCAGTGCGCTGCCTACGGGTGCAAAAATAGAGATATCATCACTGCTTTTCAGTTCAGAAGGGTAAACCAGTGTCTTTGTCATGGTTCTATCTTCACCTGAAAATTTAAACTCTACAGTCGAGTTCATCGTGACCACGTTATCTGGCATTTGTTCTGGCTCAAGAACTGTTGCTCGGTCGAGCTCTGCTTCTAATTCCACAAGCTCCGCTGCGATGTTTGGCATTTTATCCAACAAAGCCGTGATTCGGTTCATATCTAAGCTTGAGATGTAGATAGAATTGTTTTCTGACATTTTATGACTCCCAAATAAAAGGCCGCCTCACAAAAATGGGACGGCACTCTATATGTCAATTACGGTATCAATCATATGGACGCTATTCCATATGAACTAAACCTGATTTTAGTCTTTATAGTGCGACTTAGCTAGTAAAAAATTTTTGTTGTGAAGCTTGATTTTTCTAAATCTTTCAATCACTTCAGATATTGTTCTCTGATCACCTTGAAACGGTGAAGTCAAGTGAGTGCGTCGTTTAGAAGCAAAGCAGGATTTATCGTAGGTGTGCTCGGTTTCGATGGTCAGCCTAACTTCATAAAAGCAAAACGGTATAGTCCGTTGCTAGCATGGCTTCGGTTATCTCAGTTTGTTAAAACTACCAATATCCGTTAATAAATTACTTTTTATTTCGCAATAGTCAGATAAATACGTTCATCTACCCCTTTAGGGTAGTTTGAAATTGTAATTGATTTACATCATGTATTAATTTTCTTTCACAATTAACAATGAGCTCAGTGATAAGAACCTAACCCTTAGGAATTATAATGAGCAAGTTGAAGCTAGTAGTCATCGGTAACGGTATGGTAGGGCACCGTTATATTGAAGACTTAGTCGAGAAAGCTGATATGTCTAATATAGACATTACGGTTTTCTGTGAAGAACCTCGTGTCGCATACGACCGTGTGCACCTTTCCTCTTACTTTTCTCACCATACTGCAGATGAACTTTCTTTAGTAAAAGAAGGCTTCTACGAGAAACACGGTATTAACATGCTGATCGGCGAACGCGCGATTAACATCAACCGTGAAAACCGCATTGTTTACTCAAGCACTGG
>NZ_JADDYG010000490.1:0-367 GCF_015163535.1 Vibrio sp. OPT46
GTCAATACGTGCGAAACATTACAACCAACGAAGCGTTAGCTGGCTACGTGCTCAATGACCTCCACGTAGACTGCACGCCTAATGCTTCTTTGCCGCCGCATGCCTTCAACTTGCAGTTGATGAATAGGCATGAGTTAGAGCATGTTGACTCTATACGAGCTCTAGTGCCCGGCTTTATACAGAACAAGATTGATTAAGCTTGAAGTAAATAACTCCGAGGAAATTAAGCTTTAACGTAAACCAACGATCTTGTTTGGACGAGATGTTATCTTGGCGGAAAAAATAGACAAACTTCAGTTTGTCTATTTTTTTAAGGTAATGCATTGGTCTAGAACTATCAGGCCAAAGGCAAAACTTCGACACAATC
>NZ_JADDYG010000490.1:431-876 GCF_015163535.1 Vibrio sp. OPT46
ACCAACTAACTCCCGGTTCCAATCATTCGGTAGAAAGTATGACTTCACTTTGTTGAACGGATTACCCAAATCTAAAAATGTTGCTTGAGACGTGTTTTGCCCAACAACTACAATCAAAGACCATGTAGGGTCAGCTAGTGCTAGTTCTATTTGGGTTCTACTTAACTTCACACCTCTCTCTCCCCACCCAGCAGGAAGAGTCTTTACTTCAATCTTTCTAACAACCGCATCATTAATATCAATCTCTAGCAAGTCATACCCAGGATTGTTTTTCGGTGCTTTCTGTATTCTATGACCAGAAGGTAACGTCTTCACAATTGCATTTAACACATTGTCTTCTCCAACATCGCCCAAAAGTGTCGTTTGATTACCTGTGAAAGCTGTCCCCATACCACTTTTCCTGTTGTGACTTACATAGTCACGGTGTCCGACATCCAGTTTAGGT
>NZ_JADDYG010000490.1:937-1929 GCF_015163535.1 Vibrio sp. OPT46
CTATCTAATTTCTCATTAGAATTTCGTGGTTTGGAACGAGGTTCCCTTGGTGCATTGTAGGTTAAGTCACCCAAATTACCCTTTTCTATTTGCTCACTAGCTGTTCGCGCCTCTGCTGAGTCTTGGGTTTTCTCTTGGTTGCTAGGAATACTAGGTTTAACGGTTCTCTCCTGGTACTCGCTTTTATCAAGATGGGCTTCTAACCTTCGAATTTGATCCCCTAAGTCTTGGACTTCGTCCTTTATTTTTTTGGGTTCTAGTCCAACATATCCACTTTCAACGACATTGTTATTAACGCCAACGGGAATCGTCTGCGGCTCATCTGATACGGCATTATCTTCCGTGTGATATTCTTCTTCATCTAAATCAGCTTCAATCAAGCCTACAAAGTCAGATTCGCCAGTGGCGGAGTCATGAGAATATACTGGTTTGGTGAACTTCGTTTCATTAGGGAGCTCAGGTATTCCCTTCTCCTCTCCTAGATATTCGTTTGCTTCTTCTTCTGACTCGATATCCTTTACCAAAGTCGCAATCATGATGGATGATTCAGCGTTTAGAGAAAACTCGTTACTTACATAACTAGCCAAAGCTTCACAGAGTACCCTCGTTGAGCCAAGGACAACATACAATTCACCATCTCTATTAAATACTTTCTTTTTGTTTGTATCATAGATCCATTGAAGACCGATGTTGCAAGATAAAGTCAGAGATTTACACATGATGATTCGATCTGGTATCAATCGATCTCTATAGCTCTGTTCAGCTTCGCTACGTGGTGATTTTAAGTTATGAAAGGCTAACCTTCGTACTGCATTTTCAAACCAAGTCGTTTTCAACTTCCTACTAAATTTTGCAATATCATCTGGAACCTGTGTCGACTCAAGAAACTCAGTCTCATCATTCTTAATACTCATCTCTGAATCATACTTGATAGATTTAGCGTTCGTTTGCGCTGCTAACTTCTTAAATTCACCGACACAAACTCGAAGGTG
>NZ_JADDYG010000490.1:1985-2741 GCF_015163535.1 Vibrio sp. OPT46
ATTCTTAGAACTAGCTGATTCAAGCTCATCTCCCTCGTCTATTAAGACTTTGGAACTTTTGCAAACTTTGCCGAGCGTTGTCAAAAGCGGCACTTCATCCGATTTAGTTATCACTTTTAAATGGTTTTCTTGTATTAAAGAAAGAGCAGACTTGGCTACGAGAGTCTGCTCATGACTTAACACTCGATCTAGACCTAGGTTTAACGTTATGTAATCAATTAGAAACTCTTTACTCGGTGCAACCCTTACACCTAGTCTTTCCAGTCCCTTTTTTATGTCGAGTTGGTCGTGTTTCAAACTTCCAAGAAAATCTTCGACTGAGTGTAAGTCAGGTAAGCCGGACACTTTCCGGAAGAATACGTTTTTAGGGTTAACCCACTCCCTATTAATTAAAATTTTTTTCGGTTTATCTTCATCGCTGAGCTGTTTAGTCCTTCCGCATACAGCGTAAAACCGTATAGTTGCGTTTGACAGAAAACGTTCGTTGCTATGATTGATTGGTGTCCCAACTAATTTCTGATAATTCCGAACTTGATGTCTGGTATGGGCTAAAGTTTCCAAACCTAAGAACTTGTAGAGAGAATTTGAAGAGTCTCGACCAGACACCCTTTCTTTTTGGTTTTCACTCTCAATTCTTGGTGCAAGAAGATGAAAGCTCGGGCACAGTTTGTATTTGTAAGTACGTAGCGTGATTGAGTTAGGACTACCTAATTGCAAAGCAGCATGTTCTTTTCCATCAACGACATTTTCACCCGG
>NZ_JADDYG010000490.1:2955-3414 GCF_015163535.1 Vibrio sp. OPT46
CTCAGGTAATGTCCCGAAGAAGCTTGGAACGTAAACCTCAGCAGCTCTTAGAAAAGAACCATCAGCGGCAGGTACTAAACTTGCGGAAGTTAGTAACCTTATGGCGTTTGGTTCATTTCGAACAGATTCAAGCTCCTTACACAACCATTCTAAAAGTCGAGTCTTAGGCTCATTATCGTTAGCCCCATTCAAATACTTAACAACAACGTTCTCAATATAGTCAGAAAACGACATCGTCGAAACATTGAGCTTTTCAAAAACGTTGAAGAAATCAACCTCGCCGGAGTCAACTAGGTCATAAAGGTCACTTATCTGCGCTAATGACTTATCAACGCTGAAACCACCAGGTAAATATAGACTCGTTTTGCTATCGTTAATGCACTTAAGCGAACCATTCTGTGTTAATGCAAGGGGGATATGATTTTTAGTTTCCTCTATCAAATATCTGTAATCGCGATG
>NZ_JADDYG010000490.1:3469-4008 GCF_015163535.1 Vibrio sp. OPT46
AGTTTTATCCGCTCTACCAATAGAGCGAAGGACAAAGTGTCTAAAGGCTGGGATTTCCAAAAAGGACTTTGTTGACTCATTCATCTTAGCAATATGAGCCAAGACAACCTCATTGGTGATGCTACTGAGAGGGCTAAAGTTAGGTGTTAAAAGATCGTTCAGCTTTTGATAGCTCTGTACCCATTGTTTATCAAAAAGACAAACTCCAAGCTTCTCATAATGCTCTCTGTTATCAGCTTTTACCTCTAGGTAAGGAACTTTCCCTCCGGAAGCTAAGTCTTGTAGCGTGCAAGCTCTAGAGCCACTAATTTTGTAAACCGGAAGCGACACCAAAAGTTGCTTTACTTTGTCCGTTAGTCGTTCGGTTTCACCAGAGCGGCGAATCAAATCAACTACTTCATCAAACCAATCTAGGTCTACTGACTCTGAGGTCATCATTTCTGATAACAGTTTTAGTTTGTTTTCTAAAGTTGAGATTAACCAGGGCTTAGGCATTTCCTTCAGTTCAAGGTCATACAAACTTTGGTCAACAAACTTAG
>NZ_JADDYG010000490.1:4082-4421 GCF_015163535.1 Vibrio sp. OPT46
ATAGGTCGTGCTTCTTAGAAAACAGTGATAGGTCTTGGATTCTGTGTAGTTTATTATCGAGGCAATACTGCAAAGGAAGTCCGATGACACCCGCTACTCCTTGCTTTCCTAAAACCGCATATTTAAGAACATGAGAAACACTTTGTTTATGAGCAAAAAAGAAGTGAGAAAGTAAGCGTTCTTCCTGAGGAAACACAAAATTTTGGGCGCTAACTGAAACGGCATCAATCAATACATCAGGGGTAAACTCTGAGATTATGCCGCCAAATGCTCTCAAATTAGACACAACAAATCTAGGCGGCTCTGGGAAGATTAGTTTAAGTTCTTTCTGTACGATTT
>NZ_JADDYG010000490.1:4646-5809 GCF_015163535.1 Vibrio sp. OPT46
GATCGTCATTCCCAGCTTTCAATACTATTGAGGTTCGTTTATCGTCAAGTTCGAACCACCCTTGCATGTGCGCTTTGCTTTTCGTTCTAATACCTAATGGTAAGAAGGTAAAGAACTGACCTCTCTCATCGTTTTTAGAAATTTGTTGATCTATCGGTATAGCTACTCCAGCCCAAGGTAACACTTTTCTGAAGTTTGGCCCCACCCCCAAAAACTTTAGAGCCTGTTTCAGAAGTAAACTATCTGTTCCTTTGAATAACCCATTGACTACAGCCCATTTAGAGTGAAAAGACTCTTTACGTGACGTACTACGATCGAAATAATGGCACTGAAATTCATGTTCGTACATCACAGTTGGGAGGTCAATATTGTTCAATAGCCAAGATCGACAAATCTCTTGGGGAGACATGTTTGTTGGTATGGCTTTGTTAAGCTTTTGCTTTGCTGAATTAATCTCTTCTATGTTTTTAGTTTCGATTTTCAATAGTTCTTGCGTCTTTCCATCCTCATGAACTTTGCACAAAACTAACGTATGGACATTCCTTAGAAAAAGCAAATTGTCTGAGCTTTTTCTCCATTCATCACACCATTTGTAGAAGCGCTGCTCGGTGAAAATCTGACTCGATATCTCGCTAGTTTTCGCAGTTTCGGGAGTCCTCAAAGGTAATCGAAAAACTGTTCGGCCAACAGTATCTTCCTCGCCAGGCAAAAGAAAAGTGCGCAACCACGGTTCTAAACGTTCATAGGTACTACTGCTTACCTCATCATGCTTCCAGGTCGCGACTTCGTCTTTTAGTTCCTTACAAATGGCTGATTTATGTGCATCAAACCATTTAGAAGTACCATGCCTCATACCACCAGAAATTAGGCTAGGATGATCGCTAATACTAAAACTGGATGTAAAACCTTGTCCAAACCTACCAGTAGATTGAGCTTTATTGACCTTACCTCCATCCATAATCTGATCAATTGCCTTGAAGTCCTGCTCGTTAAAAAGCGCATCATTCGAAATGATTAGAGCAGGACCTGAGGCAATGTTTAAGGCTTGTTCTTTAAGGGAACCATGGTTTCGAAGATCAAGTGCAACTGTTAGTCGTGAAGCTTTCGCATCATCTGCATTTTGCAAAAACTCTTTGAGTAAGGAATCCGCATTGTACTTTTCT
>NZ_JADDYG010000490.1:5930-6329 GCF_015163535.1 Vibrio sp. OPT46
ATTTAATAGAACGTTGGTTTGTATTGGTTTTGGTGCATATAATAACGTTGAAGTGCACCAGTGTGAACTCAATCCTCTACAAGACGATCTGAACAAAAACACAAAACAAAGAAGTTGGGACCCCACAATCTAAGTATCGAAACAGGGCTTATAGGCTCTAAGGAAGGGAACAGTCGAGAATGGTACTAATGACCGACAACCAAATCTACCTCAAAGTGAGAGATACCAACACCTGCCCTCCTACTTTGTAGTAAATTTAAATGCGTTTGAATCTCAAAATTGTCTATTAAAACTTAGGCTAGCTGTCAAGTTTGTCTACTTTTTGAATGCTTCAGTACATGTAGTCTCTAAATCGACAAAGGCGAACCGTTTGGTTCGCCTTTTTGTTTTTGGTGTGCC
>NZ_JADDYG010000490.1:6394-7297 GCF_015163535.1 Vibrio sp. OPT46
GCCCTAACACTTGTTGATACATCGAGAAGGAATGATGGCTAGTTATTGTTTGCACAAAAGTGATTTAGAAATACAGTAACTTCTGAGAACCTTTGAATTAGCACTAATATCTCAGAGCCTTAAAGGCTTGTTGGAAACTCCTCATGAACACTATGCTATGCAGGTGCTATGTAGTTTCTAGTTCAGTTGCAGTAAGTCCCATTTATTACCATAGAGATCTTGGAACACCACCACTGTCCCGTATTCTTCCACACGAGGCTCTTCATTAAATACAACACCATTTTTCTTCATCAACTCGTAGTCACGCCAAAAATCATTAGTTTGCAGAAACAGGAAAACACGGCCACCTGTTTGATTTCCTACTGCATGCGTTTGCTCCGGTGTACTCGCTTGAGCTAAAAGTAGGTTTGTACCATTGGAGTTTGGAGGAGAAACTTGAACCCAGCGTTTACCACCACCTAGGTTGGTATCTTCAACCAGAGTGAATTGAAGTTTTCGAGTATAGAATTCGATAGCATCGTCGTAATTTTCAACGACTAGAGCAATGTTTCCGATTTGCTGCTGAACAGTTTTGGCCATGATGATTTCCGCTGTGTCAAAACGCTAATTGTACGCTATTTTGAGACTTTTCTAGAAAGCACGTAACGCCTTGCAAATGTTTAAGGCACACAATACGAATGTTTACGCACAGCGCCTTTGCCACTAGAACCTACAAACAATATAGCTACCACAAGTGTCGAATCTTGATTGAGCAACTCATCAAAGCCTTAGCTATAACTCAAGAGCAAATCTCTAACCTAATAACGAAGGCTGCTCGTATACCACGGTATTATAGTTCTTCTAGTTTTCCCTTAGCTAAATCTTCTTGTTGCTTAAGGAACATGAAGAAGTTTGCCTCACTGA
>NZ_JADDYG010000490.1:7307-8561 GCF_015163535.1 Vibrio sp. OPT46
TCTATTTTGAGACTTTTCTAGAAAGCACATAACGCCTTGCAAATGTGTAAGGCACACAATACGAATGCTTACGCACGGCGCCTTTGTCACTAGAACCGACAAACAATATAGCTGCCACCAGTGTCGAATCTTGATTGAGCAACTTATTAAAGCCTTAGCTATAACTCAAGAGCAAATCTCTAACCTAATAAAGAAGGCTGCTCGTATACCACGGTATTATAGTTCTTCTAGTTTTCCCTTAGCTAAATCTTCTTGTTGCTTAAGGAACATGAAGAAGTTTGCCTCACTGATAAACGGGTTACCGCTTGTGCCGAGCTTCTTCCTATTTTCAAAAAGGAAATTTTTATGTGGATGGTTCGAAAGGTTAACGTTCACAATAGGTGCCTGTAGTGAAATTTTTCTAATTTTCTCCATGCTAGTCAGGAACTGGCCAATAACTTCTGGATCATTGCTACTTACGCTATGCCCACCAACGATAAAAGCACGATATTGTTCGCCATTATCTTCAACAGTGAAGTCTAAGGAATAATCACCTTCCGTGTGGCCAGGTGTGAGATAGAACTTAAACTCATGTCCACCAATAGCCATAGAGCTATCGCTTTTTATCTCTATGTCTAAATTTGGAGGAAGGAACTTGTTCTCACCTTCGCTTTTGTTTGATTGCTGTATAGATAGTTCATGAGCGCTTTTGGTCATCACAACTTTGGAACCATACTTCTCTTGAAGTAACTGGGCGCCTCCAACATGGTCAGAATGCCCATGAGTTACCAATATGTGCGTTATTGGCTTATCTTTTAGCCCTAGCTTTTCTAGGTTGATAGGTATCCACTCAGAGTAAGGGAAATCAAGCGTATCAATGATAACCAGTCCGTCGTCTGTAGCAATGGCATATGATGAGACCCACTTGTCTCCTACATAATAGACATTATCAAACATTTGAAATGGTTCTACATAACCGTTCTTATCATTCATTGCTGGAACATATTGACTTAAAGAAGCAAAAGACGAAGCACTTAAAAGTAAACCTACAACAATTTTTTTCACGAAATCACACACAAATATATCCTTAATAATTTCTTATAGAACCTCGCGGATGAGAAAGCTCTAAACGATTTTCAGACGCAAATACAACTGCAAATACTTTCTACTTAGCTTTAGTTTTAGCTGACCGAATCACTTGTAAACTCGAATCCCATTAACTGCCTATGTATTCATGATTCTTTTAGAGGTTAAATAAATGAACTCAATTGAAGC
>NZ_JADDYG010000491.1:0-1573 GCF_015163535.1 Vibrio sp. OPT46
GTCTTGTATTATGTTTGTGCTTTAGCCAATATTCACGGTGTAAACCTTGAGAAAACGCATGAACTAAAAGAAGTTTTGAACAAGGTTAAGTACAACCGATAGAACGCGTATAACAAATTGTTCAAGAGGGATTCAGCACGCGTGGCATTTTTACTATGCGTTGGTTTTAGTGATTAAGGCGGTATGCGGTAGCATTGGTGTTGCGTGCTTCACCCCTTAACAAGGCGTTATACGATTAAGAGGAAAATATGGAACAACATTACTTAAACTCTTCCTTTCGAGAGAAGCTAATCGAACACTCATTGATTAGCGAATTACTTAAAATGTCATGGAAAAATGGCAGTTGTTCCATCGAAATTTCCAAACCAGAAGTAGACAATCAAGGCTATGATCTAATCATGGAAGACCTTGGCGCTTTTCGTCATGTACAACTCAAAACTTCTCATATTGGTTCGAGCACAGCACGTCAAAAAATACATGTCGCTTTAGCTAATAAACCATCAGGTTGTGTCGTTTGGGTTTACTTTAACGAGACAACGATGGAGCTCGGTCCATTCTTGTACTTTGGTGGTGAGCCAAACAAAAAGTTGCCTGACATCAGTGATTTTCCTATTGCGAAACATACAAAAGGAAATGCAGAAGGTATCAAAAATGAAAGGCCATCAATAAGGGTTGTGTCAAAGCCAAAATTCGCAGTTTTGAACACGATAGAAGAATTGTATGAGGCGTTGTTCAAAATCGTATAACAAACTGTTTAAGAGTGATTCGCAACGCGTGGCATTTTTACTATGCGTTGGTTTAAGTGATTAAGGTGATATGCGGCGGCATTGGTATTGCGTTGCTCACACCTTAACAGGGCGTTATGTGCCTTATTCATTTAGTACAAATGGCAATGATTAGAGTATCTATTAGTTAAGCGATGTCACCAATAATTTAGCTGATACTATTGCAGCTCTGATCTTTTCTATCGTGTCAGAAGACAGTTTGACGGTATCTGCTGTTTGCGAAATTCGTGTGAGCCATTTGTTAACCCTACTCTGAGTAGGCTGGTCTTCGTTTAGTTCATCAGTGAGGTCTTCTATATTGCTTGTTAAACTAGCAGCGTCTTCAACGTCCTTTAATGAGTTTACAATGTCCGTTAGTTCTTGAATTAGTTTGTCTTTTGCAAAATTGAATCCTGCTTTATTTTCGCTCGCTTTAATATTTGTAGTATTCTCAGCTTCGAGAAATTCAGTTGATGTAGTTTCGTTTTTGGTTAATGTGACATTGTCACAATTTTTGAGCTTGAACATTGTCATACCGAGGGTCCTATTTATATGGATTGTATTTCATGGCGCGTAAATAATTAAGCGCATAAAACATTGGAATAGACAGGTGGGTGTTATTACTTATCTGGATTTCATGTGGGAAATATGAGTAATTCTGTTTAATGCTTCGGTGTTGATTGTTTGAAAAGTTCAGCTCTGTACAGTTTTCAGCATCGATACCTGTTTTGGTATTCATTGACATGCCTTTGACGCTAATCCCTCGTGAGTCTCTTGCAACTATAGCCGCATCGAAGCCACTGATGCTG
>NZ_JADDYG010000491.1:1623-2908 GCF_015163535.1 Vibrio sp. OPT46
CCACCTATAACTCTACAGTTTGTACAGTTTTCTATTAAAATTCCAGCACTCATGGCAGTTATCTCTATAGGTAAGTTAATGTAGAATATACATACAAGTGTATATAGTGTCTACACGTCTAAGGTACATAACAAACTGTTCAAGAGTGATTCGCAACGCGTGGCATTTTTACTATGCGTTGGTTTAAGTGATTAAGGTGGCATGCGGCAGCATCGGCATTGCGTTGCTCACACCTTAACAGGGCGTTATATGATTGAGAAATATATGATATTAGACCGAAAATACAAAGAAAAAGTAATTCGACATGAACTTGGGCACTGGTTTGTTGCACAAAAGCTGGGGTTTTCTGCTGGAGATATTACAATCAAGATTATTGTGTCCAGTCAAGGAGGTCAATATAGCCATAAAGCTTCCTCTCATATTAACTTATGTCCTAGTTTAACTTCTATTGAAAAAATTGCTGATTATTTGATCAAGCGAGGAAGTGTTTTATATGCAGGTACAGCTTTTCAATCTGTTGTTGATAAACGTAATACTCAGGACATTCTGGAATCAAATGGTGCAGATGATAATCGCCAACTAACAGAATTGTGTTTTATATGGAGAGGGATTACCTTTCCAAATGATACAGACTCAAAACATGAATTAAAACAAAGGCGTATGTTTGCGGAGAAATGTTGGAAGAAAGTTGGTGAAATTCATGATTCTAATGAAGTATCGATCGACGCAGCGGTAAACTATATAGATAGTATTATCCGTGTACCCAATAAAAAATATACAATCAAAAAAGTTGATTTACTTAAGTTTCTCATAGAGTGAATAATCATATAACAAACTGTTCAAGAGTGATTCGCAACGCGTGGCATTTTTACTATGCGTTGTGTTTAGTGTTTAGGGTGGTATGCGGAAGCATCGGTATTGCGTTGCTCACACCTTAACAGGGCGTTAGCTGAATAGGGATAATTCCATGAATATGGTTAAAGTGTATTTTCAATATCGTGAAGGCGGTACTGAGCTAGTTGATCATGAACGAGATCTTAAGTCTCATCGTGAAGCTTGTGAAATCATTGATGACTACCCTTGGGTTGAAGAACTGGAGTTGTTCGAGCAACTAGGAGAAGGTGGTGGGTTCTTTTTCATTCTAGGTGACTTAGATGCTGAATACGCTAGTTATCAATTTACACCTGTAGAAGCTGATCGTGGGCTGTTGGACCTGGACGTTGTTTCTAGACCCGGCTTTCTGAACATATTCGGTCGCAAATCCGCGTCGGTAGACTTCAAGTTG
>NZ_JADDYG010000491.1:2960-3860 GCF_015163535.1 Vibrio sp. OPT46
TTTCAATTCCGGAGGCCAAGCATCACATTAAAGAACTGTTTGAATACACCGTCGATTCTTTGTACAAAAGACATAAGACGTAAAATTAAGCTAACAAAGCGTTCAAGAGGGACAGTCAACGCGTGGCGATTTTGGCTTAAATCTTGGTATTTGTGTTTACGGTGGTAATTTGAAGTTTGGTGGTAGTGCGTTGCTGCCCCTTAACGCGGCGTTATGTTTTTCTTCCCAGGTTGAAGTTATGGATTTTGAAAGTAGCCTTCTAGATATTCATCACCTATACGGTAATCAGCTCTCTGATGAGCTTATAGAGTTTTTTACTGCTTATGCTGGTAGTGAATTATCCGAATTAGAAATTGAACTTACAGTCAATTACTACGGAAACATCACTCAGCAAGAATCTCTTGAAAAGATATGCAGTAGTCGCGAAGTTATCGAGATTCATCAATATCTCGGTTTCTTGGAAGATTATGTGGTGCACTTTGAAATAAGCAAAGATTTTGTAGAAGCACAACATTTATACCCGGTTGCTTTATCGTATGATTCTTTATACTTAATTTCCCTGTCAGGAGTACACAGCGGGAAAGTTTACCATGCAGACAATGGTGATTTCGGTATTGGACTGGTATGCAATAGCTTAAAAGATTTTAAGAAATTAGTTGGGTTGTCGTAACCAATTTCTTAAAAACATAACAAAGCATTTAAGAGTGATTCCCAACGCTTGGCATTTTCAGTTCAAGGTAGGGTTTCGTGTTTACGGTGCAATGGTTTAGGTTAGGTGGCTGCGTTGCTCACACCTTAATGCGGCGTTATGCTCTAGGAGGGAATTTTGCTCAATTTACTGAAGAAAGTGGTGCTAATCAATCTTGTTGCAGCATTGATTGTTATTCTCTTAGCTCAGTT
>NZ_JADDYG010000491.1:3870-4501 GCF_015163535.1 Vibrio sp. OPT46
TGTCAGAAGGAATTTTGAGTGAAAGTTGAGAAAGCAAATGATGAAATGTGGATGTTTCATCAACTACTTCTAGAAGACGTACGTGCAGCAAGAGACTTTGGATTAAGCGTTAAATCTCGTTTTGCTCTGCGAACCCTTTATCGAACAAGCGCGGCATACATTGAAGGAGTTACCTATCAACTTAGGTTAGTTTGTCTAGCTGCCCTAGAAGATGTCCCGGATATTTTTGATGCTAACGAAATTATGTTGCTGAGGGAAAAATCCGTAGGCCTAGACTACAAAGGAAGAATCAAAGAGCGTGATTCTTTTCAATCACTTAAGTCTAATATTCTCTTTCTTTTCAGGTGTTTTGGGAAGTTACACAAATTAGACTTTGAACCTAATACCAGTGACCATCGATGGGCAAGTCTAGGTGAGTTTATCGAAATCAGGAACTCGTTGATGCACCCTAAATCGATTGAAGATTTCGAAATGACCGAGATCAAAAATAAAGTAAGCCTTGAGGCTGTAGAATGGTTTCACGAAAACTTGAAGCGCCTCTATAGAGAATGTGAAACAGCGGATATCGCTAGCACATAACAATCTGTTTAAGAGTGATTCGCAACGCGTGGCATTTTTACTATGCGTTACG
>NZ_JADDYG010000491.1:4586-6462 GCF_015163535.1 Vibrio sp. OPT46
TCACACCTTAACAGGGCGTTATATTTACAGAAGGATTTTATATATGTGGCAAGCAAGGCGCAGGTATTTAGATGGTTACGAAGCAAAGCCATTTAATTCAAATACGGATGATAGCCAGGCTCAGAGAGATAGGGCAAGAATCATTCACTCCTCTTCATTTAGGAGATTGCAGTCAAAGACGCAAGTTTTAGGAATTGGTGAAAGTGACTTTTACAGAACACGACTAACTCACTCATTGGAAGTCGCCCAGATTGGTTCTGGAATTTGCGAGCACTTACGAGAAATGTATAAGGGTAGAGAAGAATACCTTGAGTGGATTCCAACACTAAGCCAGATTGAAGCAATTTGTTTAGCTCACGATATAGGTCATCCTCCATTTGGGCATGGCGGAGAAGTTGCTCTGAACTTCTATATGAACGATCAAGGTGGTTTTGAAGGTAATGGGCAAACATTAAGAATTGTTAGTAAACTAGGTGAGTACTCGCCAGATTGTGGTTTAGACCTAACTCGTAGAACAATGTTTGGGCTATTGAAATATCCAGTATTACATAAAGAAGTAGCTGACTACTCCAGCATATGTGGTTGTAAAACTAAGATTAATATTGATGGCTATAAACCACCAAAGTGTATCCATGATGATGAGAGTGATATTTTGAATTGGATTCTTGATGGAATCCCTGAAAGTGACCGATTGTTATTTCGAACACCAACAACCAATGAGGATGGAGTTTCTGAAGCACAGTTTAAAGGTTTTGACACATCAATAATGGAATTGGCTGATGATATTTCTTATGGCGTTCATGATTTAGAAGATGCATTGGCTTTACAATTAGTAACTTTTAAACAATGGAACGACGAAGTTATAACAAAGATGGGGAGTGGTAATATCATACATGGTGATGTTGATTTCTTTAATGAAAAGCTATTTTCAGAATCGAATAAAGAGCGTAAGCATGCAATTAGTAAGTTAATTGGTTACTTTATACCTAGCATTGAGGTGTACGAAAAGACCGAGTTTGAAACGCCACTGCTTAAATATCAGGTGAAAATGTCTGACGAAGCAAATTCACTACTTAAACTATTAAAAAAATTCGTATTCAAGAATGTAATAAAAAGACCAGAAGTTCAAACTCTAGAGTATAAAGGTCAACAAATGGTTCTTAGTTTGTTTGAAGTTCTTCAAGAAAATCCCAAACGTTTACTTCCTACATCTACTTATAAAAAGTATCAAGATTCAACGAATAAAAAACGAGTAATATGTGACTATATTTCAGGTATGACAGATAGTTATGCTACTAAGTTGTATCACAAGTTGTTTAGTCCTGATATGGGCTCTATCTTTGACCGAATGTAAATATAACAATCTGTTTAAGAGCGATTCGCAACGCTTGGCGTTTTTGCTATGCGTTGCGTTTAGTGTTTAAGGTGGTATGCGGCGACTTCGGTATTGCGTTGCTCACACCTTAACAGGGCGTTATGTGCTTTAGAGGAAATAATGGATGAGTGAATATGAAGTATTATCAGTAATACTGTCTTCGTTGGCTGCTCTAATAAGTCTAATCGTTTGGAGTGGTCAACGAAAACTTCAACGAGAAAGCTTAGATATGCAAAAGGCGACAGCGGATCTAGCTAAAAAGCAGCTAGAAATATTACTGCGCGAAGACAAAGAAAAATCGACTGCTCGTTTGAAACTTGACTTAGTGAAGTCGGGTAATGGATACAAGTTCGTTATTACCAATATCAGTAATGTAGATGCTAAAGATATCAGCTTTGACTTGCTTGTTGATAATCCTCGACATAATCCCCTTGTTGGTTCGGACGTGAACTCTAAACTACCTGCTCCAAAACTCTCCCCTGGAAGTGAGTTAAGCTTGTT
>NZ_JADDYG010000492.1:0-511 GCF_015163535.1 Vibrio sp. OPT46
CGGTTTCGATAACTACGACACGAAATGTGTTAAATACACTCAAGCTAAAGACAAAGATACTCCAGCAACAGTCGCTGTTACTAAAACTGCGAATGAGTGTAAGTAATAAATATTACTCAAAAGGCCAGCTAGTCTGGCCTTTATCTCTTTATTTTGATTAATTTCGGAATAGTTCATATGCGTAAATCATCGGGTCTTAGTGCAATAGAGTTTGTCGTTGTGCTGATTATCTTAGGTATGATCGGTTATGTGGTATTACCAAGATTTATCAGCTTTGAACCAGAAACTTACGAAGCGAAGTGGGAGCAAACCAAGCAGACCGCTGAGCACGTTTCTGAGACGCTAAGCAACAAAGAAACTTACGATCGAATTGAAGAAGAGATTAGTCGTTCAAAAGGGCAAAATAACTAGATATTGGTTATTTGTTCGTCTGTTCACACTTCGAATCGAAAAATTATAAACCTATCATTAATCTCATAATTTCATCGTATACTTATCTCGCTTGTTCTAA
>NZ_JADDYG010000050.1:0-2431 GCF_015163535.1 Vibrio sp. OPT46
AGCCCCATTTTTCTTAAGCTATCAGCAATGACTCCATGTTGAAATTATCAATAGCTAAGCTATCAGAGACACCATCTTTACTTTCAAGATAATCATCTTTCGTAGAAAAAGCATCTGGCTGTTCAGTTTGCCCCTCAACAGCTCTAAAGCCAATAGGGTGGTTTGAAAGCTTTTCAATACTTGAAGCTATTTTAGCCAAATGTTGCTCAACATTTTCGAGTGTCTTGTACTCATTACACTTAAACCTTTCTTTATTACTTTGGTTTTGAAGGAAATGAATAGCAGAATTCATCATATTGATAGCATGTTGGTTGACATCATTAAGAGCTTGCTTGGGATCGTTTTCGGAATGTGCAGACAAATAAGTATGAACGAGACCTTGGTGATACACAGAAGAATCCGTTATGTGTATGCTAGCTCTTCTCTTTACTTTATCAATGTGTAACCCTAAGTTGCGGCACCAATCCCAGTCTCTGATCTCATGAGGGAGGATGTTATCAAAATAATACATAAGCTTATCGAACTCACCCTCTTCGATGAAATACCCAATTCTAATTAACTCTTCGACTAACGATTTGAGAGTTATTGATTTTGAATTCGCTAACTCTCGGCATTCTGTTGAGTAATCATTTGGTATCCTTATTTCCACTTTTAATGAAAAGCGCCCCATGACCTTTGCCTACTTATTCTTTTTGTTGTTTTGGTACCAAAGCTCTGCAAACAACTCAAGGCCCCAAGCGTTTAGCTTGTCTGCTTCATCTGGTATGAGGAATGAGTTGTTATCTTTACCGTAATACTCTTCAATTAAAGGTGTAATTTCTTCACGCAATGCGGCAATAGTACCTCCAATGAATATGATTAAATCAATATCTACAGCTTTAGATAAGGTATCAGTGATTGCGCCAAAAATCTTACTAGCTAGCTCCTTCCGTGCATTCTCTGCCCATTCAGAATGATCTTTCTCAACCCCCCGAACTGTAACAATACCTTCATCAATTAACTTACGGCACTGCTGATGTGTGGGTGTGGTGAAACCTAAATCGTAAAGGTAGTTGGATGCTTTTTTGACAATCTGATTGAACCCGATGTCCTGGGTGACAGAACGATCCATATCAATAGTTCCATCGTCAAACACAGCTATATCAGTTGTTTTACCACCAGGATCAGCGATTGCGATCGTTTTTCCTATGTATTCAGGGTTATGTACCAACATCCCTGAATCATCTCTCTTAAATAGGAATACACGAAGGGCTGCTAGTGCTTCGGGCTGAACAAGTAGAGCTTCAATATTTGACTTCCGCAGCTTCGATTCCGGGTCAGTACCTAAGTGATCAAAAGATCTCTGCATAGAGAGCATCTTTTGCTTAACATTGTTTTCGTTGACGGACCCATCTGTTTTAAAGAACTGTCTTAATGGCATTCCAGTACAAAGAACGTACTTTTTATTGAGTAACTCATCTCCAAATTGATTTAAGCCATGCTGCAGTAAAACCTGAGCTGCTTCACTATTGGAGAAGTCATCGTTCCTGGGAATAGGTTGTTTTACCTCACCAATGGTGTAAGCGTTACCTGTAACAGCAGAAGTAAATTTCGTTTGAACAGGAGCATTACTTGATACTGAAAAGGTTTCATCTAGTACCGCAAAACGTTCAGTCGAACGTTGGATGTGTGTAGGAAAGGAGGTTTTAACAGATTCAGCTGAGATCTTATGTTGGGCATTACCGTCATCATACCCAATAAATAGTGTTGAACAGTCGTTAAACATAGTAAAATATCTCTATTGTTTTTTAGTGATAAATGCAATATATAGCATGTCTGTGACAACCTCAAATATTTTCACTTTAGGAGGCAGGTGTTGATTGAAGACTGGCGAGAGAAGTTAAAGGAGAACTTGGAGAGAAATTACCAAATAGAAGTATCATCTCTCTATATATCGAAAAAGAATCGAATGGTATATGTACAATTTTCTGACAGTTCAAATGTACAAAAATACTTAGGTTTAAATTTAGACCTAGTCGATGTAGTGATTAGACAAAATACATGGGAATATTGCCAGAATAGCAAGGTATCAACGTTAATTGAAAAACGACATAGAGTAAAACTACCAAAGAATAAAATGAGTAAATATTGCTTCGAATCTTAGTAAGAGTAATCGAAAACTAAGTTATTTTTTATCAGAAGATCTATTTAACTTTAGTTAAATAGATCTTCTGATAACGTATTTTATGGTAAATGGCCATTATGTTTAATACTCACAAATTTCAAATTCACAGGGGAAAGAGATTTCACATAGTCAACTTTCTAAAGGAGGTATCTAACTTATTGATATTTGGTAGGTGGTAACAACTACGTGTACAAAATTCCAATCGTCGTGAATTTAACATAACATAGATAATATACACTAAGAGTGTAAGAGCAATTTTAATATGTC
>NZ_JADDYG010000493.1:0-226 GCF_015163535.1 Vibrio sp. OPT46
TGTGGGCGATTAGCTCAGTTGGGAGAGCACCTGCCTTACAAGCAGGGGGTCACTGGTTCGAGCCCGGTATCGCCCACCATTCTCTAAGTATTTTTGGAATAAAACGTCCAAACCAGAACAAGCAATTGATACTGGTTGGTATTTTTGACTCTGAAAGTCTTTAGAAAATGTAACTTCCTTGTGAAGCAACATAGCTCTTTAACAATTTGGAAAGCTGACAAAACAA
>NZ_JADDYG010000494.1:0-566 GCF_015163535.1 Vibrio sp. OPT46
GAAAATCTTGCTTACTACTTTGCCTCATTACGTTACTAGGAGCAGTCATGAAACGTTTCTATTCTTTGTTCGCACTGCCTTTCATTTCTACGCTCGTACTAGCTAACGATCCATTACCGGACCGCCAGAAAGAGCTACCTGCGATAGAAAAAGAAAAGCACGGTGAATACTTAAAATCGCGTGATCTCAGCACAATCCCAAACACCGCATTTGGTGAGCAAGTAAAACATGGTTACTCGCTCTTTGTTAACTCACAACAAATGCGCGGAAAATACGTTGGCAACGAACAAAACTGTGTGAACTGCCATATGGAGGCAGGACGAAAAGCAAACGCTGCGCCACTGTGGGCAGCTTACATGGCATACCCTGCATATCGTAAGAAAAACGATCGCGTAAACAGCTATGCTGACCGTATCCAAGGTTGTTTCGAGTATTCCATGAATGGTAAAGCGCCCGCTTACGATTCGCCAGAAATTGTTGCCCTTAGTGCTTACGCCTACTGGTTAGCGATGGGCGGCTTGCTTGACAAACATGGTATGGCGGATGAACCCATTCCAGAGCTAGAC
>NZ_JADDYG010000494.1:675-4503 GCF_015163535.1 Vibrio sp. OPT46
CAATTGAAAATCGAGGTAATCTCTCTGGGCGTGGCTACCCAAAAATCGCCGCCCCTGAGCAAGAACCATCAATAGAGCGAGGCGCACTGGTCTACGAAAAGAACTGTGAAACTTGCCATCGCGCCGACGGTTCTGGCATCAAAGACACCAACGGCCACTCATACATTCCACCACTTTGGGGCGAATATGCGTATAACTGGGGCGCAGGTATGCACCGGATTAACACAGCGGCCTATTTTATTTACGAAAACATGCCGCTTGGGAAAAGTGTGCAGCTGACAGAGCAAGAAGCTTGGGATGTCGCAGCATACGTCAACAGCCATGAGCGTCCACAAGATCCTCGATTCAAAGGCAATGTCACCGCAAACGCGGAGAAATATCACCAACACCAAGGCTATTACGGCAAAACGCTCAACGGTACGCAAGTCGGCTCCAATGCCTTTAAGAGCGGAACGGTCAAGTAAAGTACAACTAAGCACCTTAAATAAAATGCTCTTTTTCCCTGCTCAGATTATCTGGGCAGGGTTACTTACCCTTAAAAACAAGTAATTACCCCCCTCCACAGACAAGCAATATCACATTATTTTCGACTTCCAACATACTCATCTTCGCCGTAAAATCTTGTACCAAACGTGACTTCGTTTATGTCTTAGATCTCTCATATCCTCTAATGCCAAAAGTAAGAAACTCGTAAACTCCTGAATCAAAACAAGCGTGCCTAGTGAAAAAAGAGTATTCTTAAAGCAAATGAATCTAAAACCTACCCGATGAGTATTCAACCTAATTCCCGTCAGTTAATTTCATGCGAAGAGTGCGGCCTTGTTGTTCGCATTCCCGATATCGAACAGGGGCAAAAAGCACAATGTCCTCGATGTTCGCATTCGCTGACTAAAGTGAATGCCAAGCCTTACCAAAGCGTGATCGCCATATCATCGGCATGTTTGATCATGTTAGTGCTAAGCATTTCTTTCCCTTTTATGTCGTTCAGCGTGCAAGGGTTGTCGCAAGAAATCACCTTGTTGCACGCTGCAAAAATGCTGGCTGAGTTTCAAAATGTGCTTTTGGGTGTGCTGTTACTCGCAACAGTTATCGTTTTACCTGCAATCTATGTTGGCCTCATTCTCTTTCTTCACCTTGAAGCATTAAAAGCACGTAAACATACCCCCTCTAAAAAGCAGCAACGAATGGCAAAAGTTTTATGCCGTCTTCTGTTTCGAGTCGAACCCTGGTTAATGGTGGATGTCTTTTTGATTGGCGTGTTGGTCAGCTTAATTAAAATCGCTTCCCTCGCAGACATAGGAATGGGCACTTCATTCTGGGCGTTTTGTGTATATACCGTTCTGGTAGTCAAATGCATATCAATGGTCGACAAAAGCTGGCTCTGGGGGCACTTTATTCCAGCTATCGAGCTATCTAATGTAAAAGAGGGTGATACGCACCATAACCACAACCATATTGGTTGTCATACGTGTCACCAGCTCAACCCTATTGAAGCTAAAAAACACCAACACTGCATTCGTTGTAAAAGCCCTATTCACAAATACAACCCCGCAGACAACTTACAAAAAGCTTGGGCGCTTTTGTTTGCTTCAGTCATTTTCTATATCCCTGCAAACCTCTACCCTATGATGTACACCGTAAGTCTTGGACATGCAGAAGGTTCAACTATCATGGAGGGGGTTATATTGCTTTGGCATTTAGGTTCTTACCCTATTGCGATGGTAATTTTCTTTGCTAGCGTATTTATTCCAATGGCGAAAATGCTGGCACTCGCGTGGCTGTATTACAATGCGCAAAAAGCGCGATATCTTCCGCACGAAGAGAGTATTTCACGCTTAAAGATCTACCGTATAACTGAGTTTATTGGCCGTTGGTCCATGATCGATATCTTCGTCGTCGCGATCTTAGTTGCACTGGTTCAACTGCAAAACTTAATGGCGATTTATCCAGGTCCTGCTGCGCTCTCTTTCGCGGCAGTGGTCATTTTTACTATGCTTTCTGCAATGATATTTGACTCACGTTTGTTGTGGCAATTGCCACAAAACGAAGTGCAGGAGCCGATTTCTGACAACTTAAACGAGAAAGCCAAATATGAGTGATGAGAACAACGTAACCGCTCAAATAAAACCGCAAAAGCAGATTTCTGCGATATGGATTGTCCCGATCCTTGCGCTAGCCATGGGAGCGTGGATGCTGTTCCAATATATCAACAGTACAGGCCCACAAATTACTCTCCAACTGCCAACCGCAGATGGGATTGAGGTTGGCAAAACCGAAATCCGAGCATTGAATGTAAAAGTAGGACTGATTACTGAAGTCACTCTCAGTGAAAATTACGATCACATCATCGCTAAGGCACAAATGAACAAGGATGCAGAACGCATGCTGCGAGATGACACCATGTTTTGGGTTGTGAAGCCTCGTATTGGCCGTGATGGCGTTTCAGGTTTAGAGACCTTGCTCTCTGGCGCTTATATCCAACTTCAGCCGGGTAAGTCTAAGATAGAGAAAGAGCGCTTTACGGTCTTAGATGTTCCCCCAGTCGCCTCTCCTGATGCAGAGGGGTTACGCCTTGTGTTAACACACCGCGAGGCTGGTAAGCTAGGCGTTGGTGACCCCGTCATTTATAAAGGCTTTACGGTTGGTCGTGTAGAGAAAACCAGCTTTGATGTTGACACTCGCAAAGCGTTATACCAACTCTTTATTTTCAAGCCTTATGACAGCTTAGTGCGCACTCGTACCAAGTTCTGGCTGAATTCTGGCGTAGATTTACAGCTCAACGCTGAAGGGTTCGAAGTCAAGTTTGGCTCATTAGAGAGCATGCTAACGGGTGGTGTTACCTTCGATACCGTTCCAGGTCTTGAATCCGGTGAACAGCTCACTGAAAATATGGTCAACTTCCGCTTGTACGATGATATTAAACAACTTCGAGAAGGCATGTACGATGATTATATTGAATTCGTTATGCTTTTTGATGAATCGGTACGAGGACTTAAACGTAAGGCACCTGTCGAATATCGAGGCTTGAGAATTGGTACTGTGATGCGTGTACCAATGCGACTTCCAACCCCAGAAGAGAACTTTTCTGCGAAAAAAATTCCTGTATTGGTACGTATCGAGCTCGGCCGTGTTTATGGCGATTTCCAATCCCAATCTTTACCAATGTTAAAAGATAAATTGAAGAGTGAGTTTGCTAAAGGCCTACGTGGTACTTTAAAAACAGGTAACTTATTAACAGGCGCACTATATGTTGACGCCGACTTCTATCCAAATGACGAGCCTTACGTACCGAGTAAGTTTGCTGATTTAGATGTTTTCCCAACTATGCGTGGTGGTTTTGCGCAGGTTCAGCGCCAAGTGAACGACTTCCTAAATAAGATTAATAACTTACCGATGGAAGAAACGTTAGATTCTCTCAATTCAACGTTAAAAACGTCCGAAAAAACGTTAGCTTCAGCAGAACGCGTGGCGGACAGTATTGATAAACTTTTGAATCAAAAAGAGACGCAAGAGATCCCAACAGATATTCGCCAAAGCTTACAGCAATTACAAAAAACACTCGATGGTTATGGGCCCAACTCAACCATGTACAGCGAAATGGAAGCCACGCTAAAAGAATTAGAAAGCGTAATGACAGAGTTTAAACCCGTACTTAAACAGCTAAACGAAAAGCCAAACTCTCTCGTGTTTGGAGAAGATGAAATCAGTGACCCAATACCAGTTAAAGGCAAAAACTAATGAAACGAGTATTCTTTCTGTCTATCGCGCTATTTGTCGGTCTAACGGGTTGCAGTAGCGCTCCGCAAACTAAAGGAGCTATGTACCTTC
>NZ_JADDYG010000494.1:4513-6888 GCF_015163535.1 Vibrio sp. OPT46
GATGACAGAGTTTAAACCCGTACTTAAACAGCTAAACGAAAAGCCAAACTCTCTTGTGTTTGGAGAAGATGAAATCAGTGACCCAATACCAGTTAAAGGCCAAAACTAATGAAACGAGTATTCTTTCTGTCTATCGCGCTATTTGTCGGTCTAACGGGTTGCAGTAGCGCTCCGCAAACTAAAGGAGCTATGTACCTTCTACCTAAGGCGGAACCAGTGACGCTGAGCTCTTCTGATATCGCTCAGCGCCCAACTTTAGTTGTTCGTCCAGTGACATTGGCGAGTTATTTGAATGATAATGGCATTGTTTATCGAACCTCTGAGACCCAAGTTATTCAGGCAAAGCACAATCAATGGGCGCACAGTATTTCTGAGCAAATCACTCAGAGAGTCGTCTCGGAACTACGCCACAAGCAAAGTCATTACTGGCCGGCTGAAATGAATAATCTGTTGGATCAAAGCGGTGAAGCCAAACTACAGCTTACGTTAAATAAATTTAATGGCAGCTACAAAGGTAATATCGAAATTGAGGGGGAATGGTTACTCATTAATGCCGAAGGTAAGGTAGAAAACAGCGCGCCAATACAAATCTCTCAGCCGCTTCAAGATGAGGGCTATGAAGCGCTCGTCAACGCTTTATCCATAGGCATAGAAAGCCTAACCTCAGACATTGCCAAACAACTCTAAGTCAATGTTAATTACAGGGAAGCAAGTTGCTTCCCTTTTTTATGCAGAGTGTAGCGACTTCTACTAAGCTGAAAGCTGACGAAAAGCCGAAAAGGAAATTGGATGAAACCATGTAACCTGCTATCACTCTCCTCACTCATTCTTGTATTACCTACATCAGTAGCGCTCTCAGCCGAGACACAAGAATCTCGTTGGCGAAATAGCATAGAAGTGTACATGCTAGGACTGAATATCCACGGGGATACCAGTATTGGTCGCTTTTCATCAGAGGTGGATGTCGATCCTAAGTTCATAGTAGACCACCTCGATATTGGGGCGATGTTGCGATTCGAGAGTATTTACCAAAGTAAGTGGGGCTACTACATAGATTATAGTTTCATGAACTTAAGTGGTGATGTTAATAATATCAAGGGCGCTCTGCCTAACGCTCGTTATCGTGCGGACATCGAAATACGGCAAGGTGTTCTAGAAGCAAAGGCATTCCAACGCGAACAATATTCATTTGGTAAACTGGATTATATGTTTGGATTACGTTGGTGGGACAATGACATCACCGGCAAGCTGTATCGTAATGACAACCGGGTACTAGAAGATAGACTGTCATTACAAGAAGATTGGGTCGATTTTTTAGTTGGCTTGCGACTCATTGATGAATTGAGTGAAAACTGGCGATTTCATGCCAGTATCGACGCCGGACTTGGCAACGATACTCACTTCACTTATGCCATTCAAACTGGTGTTCGTTATCGCTTTAACGAATGGTCTGATCTCAACTTAGCTTACAAGTCGACCTGGGTCGATTACAAAAATGAAGAGGTATTTGAATATGATACGGCTTCTCAAGGGCTTTTAGTCGGACTTGGCTTTTACTTTTGATCAGGTGAAACCCTAGCCTATATTCAAGCGTTGTAACGTGTACTAGCTCTAGGTACACGTCTAGTGCCGCGTTACAGATGCTTAAATAAGGCAAATTGATCTTCATCAGACTATAAATTGCTCTTCGGTGTTACTCTCTGTCGCAAAATATAAAACCCCACTCTATGACCTCATATAGGTCTTGTTGATAAGGTTCCCGAGTAGCAATGTCGATTAACATTTCCGATTTAACCACCGCCCTAAATAAGGTGGAGCATATTCATAAAGTGCAGCTTGAAAACGTACATCAGTTCTTCAAAGCAAACGAAGCTTTCTCGTTGCAAACATTCAGCCAGCTGATATCAAGCGACTCGCTTGATGATCGATTTAAAACCATCGATAAAGCTTTCTCTTTGCTTGGTGATGCAAAAACCTACCTTTTAGAAGTGTCTTACCTTATTAAGTAAAAAAGAAAGCCCCGATAAAATTCATTACCGGGGCTATCATTTTCTATCTAAACTAATGACTTACAATTTGTAACGATCATCAATTACCGTTAATTCTGGGAAGGTTTTACCCTCGTCCATCGCTTCCTCTGTCTCTTCTTTTACTTGGTTATCAATCCAGAAATTACCGATATCCATTGGATGAAGCACCCATTCTGTCGCTTTTGTCATGCCGTTTTTAGGAATTTTAACCCAGCGCCAATGAGCAACTCGAGAATAAGGCACCATATAGCCAGGAACGATGATATTTGCTTTGCTGACATAGTTTTGGATTTGATGCGACAAGTCGTAACGCTTCTCCTGATCAAACTCAGAGTCATACGCTTC
>NZ_JADDYG010000494.1:6898-11741 GCF_015163535.1 Vibrio sp. OPT46
ATTCATAAAGTTCAGCTTGAAAACGTACATCAGTTCTTCAAAGCAAACGAAGCTTTTTCGTTGCAAACATTCAGCCAGCTGATATCCAGCGACTCGCTTGATGATCGATTTAAAACCATCGATAGAGCGTTTTCTTTGCTTGGTGATGCAAAAACCTACCTTTTAGAAGTGTCTTACCTTATTAAGTAAAAAAGAAAGCCCCGATAAAATTCATTATCGGGGCTATCATTTTCTATCTAAACTACTGATTTACAATTTGTAACGATCATCAATTACCGTTAGTTCTGGGAAGGTTTTACCCTCGTCCATCGCTTCTTCTGTCTCTTCTTTTACTTGGTTATCAATCCAGAAATTACCGATATCCATTGGATGAAGCACCCATTCTGTCGCTTTTGTCATGCCGTTTTTAGGAATTTTAACCCAGCGCCAATGAGCAACTCGAGAATAAGGCACCATGTAGCCAGGAACGATGATATTTGCTTTGCTGACATAGTTTTGGATTTGATGCGACAAGTCGTAACGCTTCTCCTGATCAAACTCAGAGTCATACGCTTCAATTAACTTGTCTAGCTCAGGGCTGCTGTAGTTGGTGTGAGCATTCGTTTGTGGTCGATTTGCATTATCCGAGTGTAGGTATTCCCAATACGCAGGGATCTCACCAGAGCCCATATTCAAAAACGCTAGCTGATGCTTTTTCTCAAGAATGTATTTAAACGCAGATGAGCCATCCACCAAGTTTAACGTGAACTCAAGACCAGCAAGTTTCGCTTGCTCTTTCAGGTATGCAATACGCGGTGTCCAAGAGTTGTATCCGTAGGTGATGGCAAAGCTCAAGCGTTGGCCCTTGTCGTTAACACGAATACCATCTGCGCCCACTTTGTCAAAGCCCGCTTTTTCGAAGTGTTTAACCGCCGCATCAGCATCAAACTTTGGCGGTGTATTGTTAGGATCATCGTATTCGCCATGACCAAAGCCGAGTCCATGCGGTTTACGTGAATAATCTCCACGCATGATGTTTTCAATCATGCCGTCATAGTCAGTGGCTGCCATAACACCTTTACGCACTTCTAGGTTATCCAACATCGGCATCGCTGTGTTCATCCAAAGACCACCAGCTCCTTGCGGTGCTTCGTTAAAGCCCCAGTACTTTTGGATATAGCCTTTTTTGTACACATCACTATTGGTTTTGTCATGCCAAAAGCTTGGTAGCACCATCTCAAAGTAGTCTAAGTTGCCTTTCTCAAAGTGCTTCATGGCAATATCAGGATCGCGAATTACCTTAATGCGAACCTTTTCAACGTTATAACGGTTTTTATAGTAGCGGTTGTTGTATCCCCACCAATCTTCACCGACATGTTTGAATGTTACGCTCTTACCTTTCTTCACTTGATCAATGTAGTAAGGCGCTGCGGTTGGCTCAGATTTAAAGTTAAACTTTCTGACGAAGTTATCAGGCATGCCATCGTTATTTGCGTCCTTTTCTCCTTCAAAGAAGTGTTCAGGACGAGGCTGAAAACCATTACTTGGCATGTTAATCATAACCATAAGTGAGTCATGACTTTGAGCTACAGCAAGATTGACTTTGATCGTGTAGTCATCAATTTTTTCAACACTCACAATACTGTTTGTGAAGAAGTCGTTATACCACGGGTCGATAATGTCTTTTGACGTGTAGTACTTCATCATAAAGACGTAATCATCTGCTGTAATTTTTTCACCATCTGACCACTCGGCCGTTTCGTCGAGTTTAAAGAATACGGTTTTGTTGTCCTCTCCAAATGCCCATGACTTAGCAAGTTGAGGGATCCATTTGCCAGTATTTGGATGACGCTGAGCCAGTTTTGGTGAACCATCCATTAAGTATTGGCGCAAACCTGAGTTCGCATCTGGACCAACACTTCGTAATGTTTGCGGAAAGCTCTGAATGTAAGTGCGATAGGTGCCACCTCGTACCGCTTCTTCAGAGGCAAATAGAGGTTCGTTGTTGTTTGAAATCCATTCGATATCAGCTGGCAATTCTGCCGCACTCAGTTGAAAACTGGCAGCGGTCAGTGTTGCTAGTACTGAAAATGGCAGTTTTTTAGTCATGTTTCTTCCTTGTTGTGTTTGCGCACTAAGGTCGTAACAAGGAAGACAGCGTGTGAAAGCTCACAGAAAGCTGCGATTTAAAATACGCAGATAGGAAATAATAGGAACGTAATATGAAGTGACGTCCTGCCAGCTTCTATATTAATTTCAAAGAGTTTCACTAGGTCATCCTAGACCTTACAACGCAGTGAATGCATCTTCGCCATAGTATTCTTTAGACATTTGTAACGCAAGCCATCAATAACACATGGTTGCATTTTCGAGGCATCACAGTGAGTTATGTTACAAAAGTGTGATCGGCATAGTACCAAGCCCTACTTTACTCAGAATAAACCGCAGAACCTTTATCTCAATTGGCCCCGATATACCAGTTAAAGCGAGTAAATGATCAGACATAGCTGGTTAAAAGGAATGGTTGTTTACCGCGATCAGTATTTTCATTCGATGTAAAAAGTGAGGCATCTTAGCCTCACTTTTCTCCATACAATCGAGACAGTGCTTACATGTTAGATAAGCTCTCATTGATCGACTTCAGCACTTCTGCAGGATTTGACGCTTGAGTGATAGGGCGACCAATCACAAGATAATCTGAACCTGATTGGATAGCGTCTACTGGCGTCATGATACGGCGTTGGTCACCTTGTTCTGAGCCAGCAGGTCGAATACCAGGGGTCACTAACTTAAATTCTTGGCCTAGTTCGCTCTTCAGTAATGAGGACTCTTGCGCTGAACATACCACACCATCTAAGCCTGCGTTTTTGGTCAAGGTTGCTAGACGAATCACTTGCTCCTGAGGCGCAACATTCAAACCAATACCAGCTAAATCACTTTGTTCCATACTGGTTAGTACCGTTACACCGATAAGAAGTGGACGATCTTTACCATATGGCTCAAGAATTTCACGTGATGCCGTCATCATACGCTCACCACCGCTCGCGTGTACGTTCACCATCCATACACCCATTTCAGCCGCAGCGCGAACTGCTTTCGAACAGGTGTTTGGAATATCGTGAAATTTTAAATCTAGGAATACCGAGAAACCACGTTTATGGAGTTCACGTACAAAATCAGGACCAAATAGCGTAAACATCTCCTTGCCAACTTTTAGTCGGCATGACGCAGGATCAATTCTATCTACAAACGCAAGTGCATCTGCTTGGTTATCATAATCCAGTGCGACAATAACTTTTTGGTCGATCATTTCATCTCCTAACTGTTTTGGTTCTTATTAAATAAAAAGTTAAAAAAATGCAGCGGACAGAAACTCTGCCAGCTGCATTAAGAATTATTCACCATCCAATCCGCGGATTGGCTTGATCGTCCCCCATCCTTTACAGGACGGACAATGCCAATAAAGGGAATGGGTAGAAAATCCACACTTCCGGCATCGGTAATGTGGTTTCACTTTTAACTGTTCACCCACCATCGCTTGTAGTGTTGATAGGCTGTCTTTCGCTCGACCATCTTCTGCTTCTGCAATGTGGTAGTCAATTAAACGGTAGAAGCCCTTCATGGTTGGGTTTTTCAGCAATTGTTTCGTCAGTAACTCTTGAGCAGCCCCAACGTTCTCGTGATGAGCAACTAATTGAGCCAACATCAACTCGGCTGATACGCCTGCTTTCTTATCAATACAAGCTCTCAGAAACTCGACAAGTTCATCTTCCTGACCCAGATGATGATAGCATTCTGCAATAGTTGGCAAGACATCACTGATAAAGTCTTTATCTTGCTCAAGTACCCCCGTCAGATATTTGATGGTGTGCTTATAGTCTTCAGACTCTAGGTAAATTCGTCCCAAAGCAATACTTGCTCGAACACACTTCGGGTCTTCCGCTAACGCTTTTTTAAAATGCTGTATTGCCTTATTAGTATTCCCATCAGCTTGGTCGAGCATGGCTATTTCACACCAAAAATGGGCAATATTTGCACGCATCCTTGAGCGTTTATTACCTAACTTAGCCAATTGGTTCGCGTAATAAATCGCCTTTTCCCATTCTCGTGTTTGCTGATAAATGGTCACTAATTGTTGAAGAGCCGCCTCTTTGTAATCTGGCTCTTCGACTAACTGTTCGAAGATTTTCTCTGCACGATCAAGAAAACCAGAGACCATGTAGTCTTTCGCTAACTGTTGAAGGGCGAGGTTCTTTTGGTCCAGTGTTAAGCCTGAACGAGAAATAAGATTTTGGTGAATTCTGATTGCGCGGTCGACTTCACCACGAGACCGGAACAGGTTACCCAACGCAAGGTGAGTATCAATGGTCTCGTTATCAACTTGGAGCAATTCAATAAAGTGATCGACAGCCTTATCTGATTGGTCAGAGAGCAGCAGATTAAGACCCGTCATATACTGACGAGAGATTTGATGAGATTGCTTCTGCTTGTCTTGCTGAGCGCTGCGATGCCCCATATACCAGCCATACGCAGCAGCTATAGGCAACAACAAGAAGAGTAGTTCAAGCATTAAAGTTAAGCCTTATCCTTATGCCTGTTTTTCAATGGCTGGCTTATCAGCAGCGTTGTTTGATTCAGTTGGTTCGTACTTTTTCAGTTTTTTCTTTAAACGACGGACCTGTAGCTGAGTTTTCAGTTGGATGCTACCAAAGATAACCCACGCTAAAGCAAAGCCAACCACAAATACTACACCTAATAGCGTAGATAAGTGGAACTCTCCTTTTGCTAGAAGATAGTTAAAAGTCACGAGCTCTTGGTTTTGGGAACCTAACGCCAATGCAATTAAAAAGAGAGCTAAAACAGC
>NZ_JADDYG010000494.1:11751-16701 GCF_015163535.1 Vibrio sp. OPT46
CAAGTGGAACTCTCCTTTTGCTAGAAGATAGTTAAAAGTCACGAGCTCTTGGTTTTGGGAACCTAACGCCAATGCAATTAAAAAGAGAGCTAAAACAGCAACGATTTTTATAATTTTCATGTTACATCACCCTTCTAGGAGTAAGTCGGTAAGATTATGCAGGAAAATGCTTCTTCAGACTACGTATATTAGCAATAATCTATACCCAAGTAACCTCAAGATGCTTAGTTTGTAGACATGCTTAGAAGTTAAAGTTATTTGGGTATAGAAAGCAGCAAGGAAAACGGCTGAATCCACAATTAGATTAGTAAACGATCTTGGATGTATGACTAACTTGGATACATTACAAAAAAGCGGCATACACAAACGTATGCCGCTTTTTCAAACTAATAAGAGTGCATTAACCAATATTTACACGCTCACGAAGTTCTTTACCAGGTTTGAAATGTGGAACGTATTTACCTTCCAATTCCACTTTATCGCCCGTTTTAGGGTTACGACCTACGCGAGGCTCGCGGTAATGAAGAGAAAAACTACCAAAGCCACGGATCTCGATACGGTCACCGCTCTCTAGTGTAGAGGCCATGTGCTCTAAAATATCTTTTACAGCATCCTCTACCTCTTTCGCTGATAAGTGTGTTTGCTCAGCGCAGAGTCTTTCAATCAGTTCAGACTTAGTCATAGTTGCCCTCTTTGAGTATCTTTATCACTTATTATAGTAAGTAATACTAATTCCAACAAACACTTGCTGACAATTCTAGACAAATTTTATGCAAAATGCGCAATGAAGAAATGCCTTTTATTAAGATAGTTTACTGTCATTAGTATTACTACTTAAATATGACCAAATATAAAAAAGGAGCCTTGCGGCTCCTTTTTTGCTTAAGCGAGTATATTATTCGCCTTTAGCAGCTTTGAAAGCGTCAGCCATTGCGTTACCGAATGCATTGTCATCTTGCTTGTTGATAGATGCCATTGCTTCTTGCTCGTCAGCTTCGTCTTTAGCTTTGATAGATAGGTTGATTACGCGGTTCTTACGGTCTACACCTGTGAACTTCGCTTCAACAACATCACCAGCGCTTAGGATTAGAGAAGCATCTTCTACGCGATCGCGTGATACTTCAGAAGCACGGATGTAACCTTCAACGCCTTCTGCGATTTCAACAGTAGCGCCTTTAGCGTCAACAGCAGTTACAGTAGCGTTAACTAGAACACCTTTCTTGTTGTCAGCAACGTAAGCATTGAATGGGTCATTTTCCATTTGCTTGATGCCTAGAGAGATGCGCTCACGCTCAGCGTCTACTGCTAGAACAACTGCAGAGATCTCGTCGCCTTTCTTGTACTCACGTACAGCTTCTTCGCCAGCAACATTCCAAGAAATGTCAGATAGGTGAACTAGACCATCGATGCCGCCTTCTAGACCGATGAAGATACCGAAGTCAGTGATAGACTTGATCTTACCAGTAACTTTGTCGCCTTTAGCTTGTGCTTCAGCGAATGACTGCCATGGGTTAGCTTTACACTGTTTCAGACCTAGAGAGATACGACGACGTTCTTCGTCGATTTCAAGAACCATAACCTCAACTTCGTCGCCAACATTAACAACTTTAGAAGGGTGGATGTTCTTGTTAGTCCAATCCATTTCTGAAACGTGAACTAGACCTTCAACGCCTTCTTCGATTTCAACGAAGCAGCCGTAGTCAGTTAGGTTAGTTACGCGACCAGTTAGTTTGTGACCTTCTGGGTAACGCTTAGCGATTGCTACCCATGGATCTTCGCCTAGTTGCTTAAGACCTAGTGATACGCGAGTACGCTCACGGTCGAACTTAAGAACTTTAACTTGGATCTCGTCACCAACGTTAACGATTTCAGATGGGTGCTTAACGCGCTTCCAAGCCATATCAGTGATATGTAGAAGACCGTCAACGCCACCTAGGTCAACGAACGCACCGTAGTCAGTAAGGTTCTTAACGATACCTTTAACTTCAGAACCTTCTTGTAGAGTTTCTAGAAGCTCGTCACGCTCAACGCTGTTCTCTGATTCGATAACTGCACGACGTGAAACAACTACGTTGTTACGTTTTTGGTCAAGTTTGATAACTTTGAACTCTAGCTCTTTGTTTTCTAGGTGAGCAGTGTCGCGGATTGGACGTACGTCTACTAGAGAGCCAGGAAGGAAAGCACGGATACCGTTTAGTTCAACAGTGAAACCGCCTTTAACTTTACCGTTGATGATACCAACAACAGTTTCAGCTTCTTCGTAAGCTTTCTCAAGTACGATCCAAGCTTCGTGACGCTTAGCTTTCTCACGAGAAAGTTGAGTTTCACCGAAACCATCTTCAACAGCGTCTAGAGCTACGTCTACTTCAGCGCCAACTTCAACTTCAAGTTCGCCAGCAGCGTTCTTGAACTGTTCAGCAGGGATAGCAGATTCAGACTTAAGACCAGCGTCAACAAGAACGAAACCGTTCTCGATAGCTACTACAGTACCTTTAACGATGCTGCCTTGTTGGAATTCTGTTTCGTTTAGAAACTCTTCAAAGAGTTGAGCAAAAGATTCAGTCATTTAATTAATCTTCAATAAATTAAACTTCCACGGGTATCCTACCGCATGGGGTTATTAAATTCGCCAGTCATCATCCTTGCGACCAACGCTCTTAGCCTAGTCGAGTATTATTACTCAGCTAGCTTCGATTCGATATATTGTAGTGCCTTTTCTACTACTTCGTCGATAGTCATCGACGTAGAATCTAGCACAAGCGCATCCTCAGCAGGGCGTAATGGCGCCACTGGGCGGTTACGATCTCGGTCGTCACGCTCTTGGATCTCGCTTAAAAGGTCAGCAAATCTAACATCTAACCCTTTCTCTTGCAACTGTTTAAGGCGTCGATTTGCACGCTCTTCAGCACTCGCATCAAGGAAGATTTTTGCTTGCGCACTCGGGAATACAATTGTGCCCATATCACGACCATCAGCAACCAGACCCGGAGCGGTCTCAAATGCACGCTGACGACGTAGTAATGCTTCACGAACACGTGGCAAAGCCGCAACTTTAGATGCTGCCATACCCGTTTCTTCTTTACGAAGCTCCCCTGACACATCTTCGCCTTCTAGAATGACCTTAACTAAGTCACCTTCCGCGATAAATTGAACGTCTAGGTGTGTTGCTAGTGGGACAAGAGCATCTTCTGACTCGGTGTCGACACCGTGGTGAATCGCAGCGAGTGCAAGTACACGATAAATTGCGCCAGAATCTAAGAGTTGGAAACCCAACTTTTTCGCCAGCAACATACATAAAGTGCCTTTACCTGCACCACTAGGTCCATCTACGGTTACAACCGGAGTTTGAGAGGACATGTTCTTCTCCACCAATAGTTTCTTTTCAGCAATTTGCTCGGTTTTCGAGGCGCACATTATACGGGTAATCAGTCTTTGGAGCGAGGAAAAATGTCGTGTAAAGCATTACACCTAATGCGTAATTGGATTCATCAATAAACATAAAGTTCAACAAAAACGGCGAGAGCTTCCGCCCTCGCCGTTTTAAATGTCATGAACTTAAGCTCGATTAAACAATCGGCTTTTGACCACGCTCAGCTAACTTTAAAATCACACTATCAGCGACTTTACCCGCCACACCTGCTAGCTTGTCGGCCAGTTTTTTCTTTTGTACATAATGCACAGAAAGTACAGTTTTATCTTTGCATGCCGCAACAACGATATCATCAGATGTACTAATGTCATCCACCAAACCAAGCTCTTTCGCTTGTGTGCCGAACCAGTGCTCACCAGTGGCTACTTTGTCTAGGTCCAAACTAGGACGACGCTCACAGATGAAGTCTTTAAACAAGACATGTGTTTCTTCAAGTTCTTGCTTAAACTTATCGCGCGCTTTATCGGTATTCTCACCGAACATCGTTAGCGTGCGTTTATATTCACCCGCTGTTAGTTGTTCGTACTCAATGTCATGTTTCTTCAACAGTTTGTTGAAGTTAGGAATCTGTGCGATAACGCCAATAGAACCCACAATTGCAAATGGTGCAGAAACAATTTTATCTGCTACACATGCCATCATGTAACCGCCACTTGCCGCAACTTTGTCAACAGAGATGGTCAGAGGAAGACCCGCAGCTTTGATTCGGTCCAGTTGAGAAGAGGCAAGGCCGTAACCATGAACCATACCACCGCCAGACTCTAAGCGAAGTAACACTTCATCACCTTCACGTGCGACAGCCAAAATAGCGGTGATTTCTTCACGTAGAGACGCGACTTCTTTTGCGTCTATGCTACCGTTGAAATCAAGAACAAATAGGTGTGGTTCACGCTTGCTATCTAATGAACCGTCTTTGCTCGCTTGTTTGATTTCTTTCTCGCGAGATTTGTTCTTCTCTTTTTCTTCTTTCTTGACGGCTTTATCTCGAGCCTTGATGAAAGCATCGTCATGCAAATGATGCTCTAACTGCTCAACAGATTGTTTGTGTTGCTCTGAAAGGTTGGTAATCTCTAACTCCCCTTTCGCCGCACCCGATTTGCCACCAGCCGATTTTGCAATAATGAGCAGAACAATTATCGCAGCAACCACCGTGATAATTTTGGCCAGAAACAGACCATAATCTAATAAAAATTCCAACGAGAGCTCCTTTATCTCATTTCAGATGACGTTAGTATGTTACGCAGAAACATCAGCGAGAAGGCAGCGCGGTTTGTAACCACTTGTTCTGATTGATAGCATACCTAACGAAAGTTCTGGAATTGGTATAACACATGAATTGGTGTATTGTAACCATCTTGTCACGATTACCAAGATTTTCCATTGAGAAACAGGCGTTTTTTAGCGTCAATTAACTATCATGGACCCTCTTACAATAATAAGGATTTATCGCCGTGAACTACTCCGTTTCAGCTGATGCTCTAAAAGGTAAAGTCATTCTTGTTACTGGCGCTGGTAATGGC
>NZ_JADDYG010000494.1:16711-23464 GCF_015163535.1 Vibrio sp. OPT46
GCCCTCTTACAATAATAAGGATTTATCGCCGTGAACTACTCCGTTTCAGCTGATGCTCTAAAAGGTAAAGTCATTCTTGTTACTGGCGCTGGTAATGGCATCGGCCGTCAAGCCGCGCTTTCTTATGCCGAGCACGGTGCAACTGTTATTCTCTTGGGTAGAAATGTGCAAAACCTTGAATCTATCTATGATGAGATTGAAGCTGCTGGCTATCCACAAGCTGCTATCATTCCATTGGATCTCAAGGGTGCAACTCAGCAGAATTACATTGATATGGCAGAGACAATCGAAGGACAGTTTGGTCGCTTGGATGGTCTATTACACAACGCAGGTGTCTTGAGTTCGCTGTGTCCATTTGATCAAATCAAAGAGGAAGACTTCGACGATATCATGCAGATCAACGTGAAAGCCGAAGTGCTAATGACTCAAGCATTACTGCCTGTGATGCGTAAATCAGAAGCTGGGCGTATTATCTTTACCTCTTCAACCGTCGGCCACTCTGGCCGCGCATTCTGGGGGCCATACGCTATCTCTAAATTTGCCGTAGAAGGCATGATGCAAGTTTTAGCTGACGAGCTGAGTGATACACCGATCCGCGTTAACGCAATTAACCCTGGTGCCACTCGTACTCGCATGCGTGAAAAAGCATATCCGGGTGAAGATGCGAATACTCTCAAAACGCCACTGGATATCATGCCGCTATATTTGCACTTAATGGATCCTGCGGTTACCGATGTGAACGGTCAGTGCATCGACGCTCAACCGAAGCGTAAATAACTCATTCAGGTTACCTCACATAATCGATTGAAAAGGCAGCAAACGCTGCCTTTTTTCATTTCTCTCTTCATAAAAATCTTGCGACTTTCTCCCACAGAAATATACTGTATATATATACAGGTATTTATTATGCAAGATATTATTCAGAACTTAAAAAGCCAACACCTTGTTTGGCAAGCAAATTTAACGAAAGCAGATCCTCAGCAGTTGCAGACTAGTTCCGGTTTTTCTGAATTAGATGATTTGCTCGGCGGAGGCTTTCCACCTCATGGCGTAGTGGAGATGGAATCTATTGGTAGTATTGGTGAATTGCGTTTGCTCGCTCCTTATTTAAAAGCCACCCAGACCAATGGTGTGACCGCATTTATTCAACCTCCCGCGTTAGTGAATTCTCTGTTCTTACACTACATCGGTTTGGATATAAACCAAGTGTGGGTCGTTAATCCAGCTCATCCCAAAGATGCTCTTTGGGCTGCAGAGCAATGTCTGAAAAGTGGGGTATGCAGTAATGTTTTGTTATGGCAAGAAGAGCTTGAAATACATCAAGTGAAACGCTTACAGGTAGCGAGTGAACAAGGTACTTGCCCTCTCTTTATGCTTAAAACAGATACTATCAACCGCTTGTCTTTGCCTGTGTCACTCAGTTTAAAACTGAAAGGCGACGAGCAAGGGATTCATGTTGAAGTGCTGAAAAGGAAAGGAGGCTGGAATAGAGGTAGCGTTAGTATCGGATTCCAACACCATTACCCGCAACTGGTGAAACCATCATCTGAAACTGTGCACTCGACTGTGGTCAATTTCCCACTGGCGAACCAAGGTTAGTGATATGGCTCTGTGGATTTACTTGCACTTCCCTCGCCTGCAGCTAGACGCACTCTTTGGTGATAACCAAAAACAACCCGTGGTGATTGTCGAAAGCCAACGTTGCCAGATTATTCAATACAACGAGATTGCCGAACAACAAGGCATTAAGCCAGGTATGGGCCTAGGCAGTGCTGCGTCCTTGTGTCGAGATTTACAAGTGCATCCTTATCATCCGCACACCGAATGGAGCAAGTTACAAGAAATTGCTCAATGGCTGTATTTGATCACATCTGACGTTGTGTTGATGCCAAACCAAGGTATTTTGCTGCGTGCTACTCCAATGCTCGCTCTGTATGAAGGGTTTGAAAACTATTGGAACAAAGTCAGAGCTCACTTATCGGAGCTGAAACTGAGTTTTCAATTCGGATGTGGTTTTTCGCCTTTTGCTGCCAAATTGATGGCATTATCAGGAGCGAACGTCATCAGCGAAGACAAATCTGCCATACAAAAAGCCTTATCACCAATACCGTTAACACTGACAGATTTATCAAACGCTACCGTAGAGAAGTTACAACGTGTAGGTGTCACCACATTGCAAAACCTGCTTGAACTGCCATTGCAAGACATCGCACGACGCTTTGATATCGATTTGGTGAACTACGTTGGTCGACTGACTGGGCAGTTTAAACACCCTGTCGACTTTTATCACCCTACCGAATCCTTCCAAGTTTATTTAGAGCTGTTGTTTGAGATCGAAAACGTTCAGTGGATTGAAAAGCCGTTGGCCAAATTGCTTCGTCAACTCGAAATCTTTCTTAAATTAAGAGATAAGGTCGCTTTTGAACTGTGTTTAACACTCCACCAGCGTGAGAAACAAGAGCAACACCTTCAACTCACTTCTGCGCAAGGTGATTACCTATGTCAGCGTTGGCAACAGTTAGCGAGTTTGAGCTTAGAGTCACTCTCGCTTAATGGCCCAGTCACAGGGCTAACGTTAAAAGTCATCCGTCAAGGTGAGCCTCTTAGTGCATCACGCGATCTCTTTGCTGGGCAGAAAGGAAACATGAATGCTTTAGAGTTGCTTTCTTTACTGCAAGCTAAATTGGGAAAAAGTGCCGTTTTAAAACCCAATATTGCTTGCGATCCTAGACCAGAAAAGGCCAGTCAGTATCGCCCTGCTGATGCTACGGATGAAAAGGGGCACGCCATACCATCCATACTACGCCCAGCAATGCAATTACCGACTCCCATTGTATTGCAAGAGCAAGTTTCTTTGGTCCACGGACCTGAGCGAATAGTTTCTGGGTGGTGGGATGGTGATGAGATCATGCGTGATTACTACATTGCACACACCAAGCAAGGCCGCTGGTTATGGATATTTCGTGATCAGCACAAGCACTGGTTTCTTCATGGCTATTTTTGTTAAATCGACAGTTATTTTTGTTGGGTCATTATGAGTTACGCGGAACTATTTTGTCAGTCTAACTTCTCTTTTTTGACTGGAGCTTCTCATGCAGAAGAGCTGGTACTCCAAGCTGCTTTCTATCGCTATCAAGCTCTAGCTATAACGGATGAATGTTCAGTCGCGGGCGTTGTCAAAGCCCATGCGACCATCGAACAACATAAACTCGATATCAAACAAATCGTTGGAAGTATGTTTTGGTTAAATGATGAATGCCAAATCGTACTGCTTTGCCCTTGTCGCAAGGCTTATGCCGAGTTGTGTCGTATCATCACAAACGCAAGAAGACGCAGTGAAAAAGGCAACTATCAACTGTTCGAATGGGATTTGATGTCGGTTCGACATTGTTTGGTATTGTGGCTGCCCACACATCAAGAGAGTGATCACTATTGGGGGCGCTGGCTCAATCAACACCACGCTAATCGTTTGTGGGTAGCGATTCAGCGCCATTTGAGTAACAACGATACTGAGTACATTGCGCACTGCGAGCAGTTAGCACATGAATTTCAATTACCTATAACTGCCTGCGGAGGCGTTCTCATGCATGACGTTGAACGCTTGCCATTACAACATGTACTTACTGCTATAAAACATGGGTGTAGCGTCGATAAACTCGGTTTTGACCGTATTTCGAATACTGAGCGAGCGCTTCGTCCTTTTAAAAAGTTGATTCGGATTTACAAACCAGAATGGCTGGAAGAAAGTACTTACATCGCCGATTTATGCGAGTTTAAGCTCTCCGATTTAAAATACGAATATCCTACCGAGCTGATCCCAGATGGTTATACACCCGACTCTTACTTACGTATGTTGGTCGAACGTGGTAAAAAGCTGCGTTTTCCTGAAGGCGTGCCAGCAGAAGTCAATCAAACCATCGAGAATGAACTGGCGCTTATTCAAGAGCTTAAATACCACTACTACTTCCTTACTATTCACGACATCGTAATGTTCGCGAAACAGCAAGGCATTCTTTACCAAGGGCGAGGTTCCGCTGCAAACTCTGTGGTGTGTTATTGCCTGGAAATTACCGCCGTCGATCCTCGACAAATCGCTGTCTTATTCGAACGATTTATCAGTAAAGAACGTAAGGAACCGCCGGATATTGATGTGGACTTTGAACACGAGCGCCGTGAAGAAGTTATCCAGTATATTTACAAAAAATATGGCCGTGAGCGTGCAGCACTTGCTGCAACAGTGATCAGCTATCGCTTTAAAAGTGCCGTGCGTGAAGTCGGTAAAGCACTAGGGATTGAAGAGACCCAATTAGATTTTTTCATTAGGAACGTTAATCGCCGAGATCGCAGCCAAGGCTGGCAAGCTCAAATTATTGAACTGGGCTTACAACCAGAATCTCTCAAAGGGCAGCAGTTTATCCAATTGGTCAACGAGATCATTGGCTTCCCACGCCATTTATCTCAGCACGTAGGTGGCTTTGTAATTTCATCTGGCCCTTTATATGAGTTGGTACCTGTTGAAAATGCCTCGATGGAAGAGCGCACTATCATTCAATGGGATAAAGACGATTTAGAAAGCTTGAAGCTACTAAAAGTCGATGTACTCGCACTCGGCATGTTAAACGCCATCAAAAAGTGCTTTCAACTGGTCGAGAAACATCACCAGCGATCCCTCTCGATTTCCGAGATCACTCGCCGACAAGATGATCCACTCGTGTACCGCATGATCCAAAAAGCTGACACGATAGGCGTATTCCAAATTGAATCTCGTGCACAAATGAGCATGCTTCCTCGCCTAAAGCCTGCTTGTTATTACGACTTAGTGATTCAAATTGCAATTGTTCGTCCAGGCCCTATTCAGGGTGATATGGTGCATCCTTTTCTAAAACGACGAGATCACAAAGAGCCTGTCAGTTATCCATCGGAAGAAGTAAAAAGCGTTCTGGAGCGGACTATGGGCGTCCCTATTTTCCAAGAGCAAGTCATCAAGCTAGCCATGGTAGCCGCAGGGTTTAGCGGCGGCGAGGCCGATCAACTCCGTCGAGCGATGGCATCATGGAAAAAGAATGGCGATCTCGCTAAATTCAGACCAAAACTGATCAATGGTATGCAAGAGAGAGGCTATGACTTAGCGTTTGCTGAGCGCATTTTCGATCAGATTTGCGGCTTTGGTGAGTACGGCTTCCCTGAAAGTCATTCAGCGTCTTTCGCAGTGCTGGCATATTGTTCTGCATGGTTAAAATATTATTACCCAGCCGAATTTTACACTGCATTGTTGAACAGCCAACCAATGGGATTTTATAGCCCATCGCAATTAGTACAAGATGCTCGCCGACATGGCATCGAAGTATTGCCGGTGTGCGTCAATCATTCAAAATATCAGCATCATCTCGTCTCACGTCCGAATGGCAGGCTCGGCGTGCAACTTGGTTTTCGCTTGGTGAAAGGCTTTAACGCAGAAAGCGCACAAAGGCTTATTGAGCGCAAACCACTTAATGGTTACCGAACGATTCAAGAAGTAAAGCAGATATTAAGAAGCCGAAGTGACATTGAATTATTGGCTTCAGCCAATGCATTTCAGGCCTTATCGGGGAATCGTTATAACGCTCGCTGGGCAGCAATGGATTCCTTATCTGACCTACCATTGTTTCACAAGGTCGAAGAACCCAATGTTAGCTACCAGACTCAACCCTCTGAATATGAAAATTTAATTGAGGATTACGCAAGCACGGGACTATCTCTTAGCCGCCATCCAATTAAATTATTAGAAGAAACGGGCAAACTCCCTCACTTTACTCGCATGATGCAACTGGCAGAGAAGCCGCATAAGTCACTGGTCACAGTGGTAGGCGTGGTAACAGGAAGACAATCTCCAGGCACCGCCGCTGGCGTGACATTTTTTACGCTAGAAGATGACACGGGCAACATTAATGTGGTCGTTTGGCAAGCGACAGCACGAGCCCAAAAGCAAGCGTATTTAGGCGCTAAAGTATTAATGGTGAAAGGCATTCTTGAAAGAGAGGGAGAAGTCACGCACGTTATTGCTGGCAAGTTGATTGATTGCACGCACTACTTGAACAATCTACAAAGTAAATCTCGGGATTTCCATTAGTACAGAGGAATTAAGGAGAGAGATGTTAAAAATCAGAGAGAGGTGCGCTCCCTCTGATTTCACTAGATCTAATCATGCACTTTTAGAAAGCATCTGGCGTAATCGGTCTTGAGCAACTTCAACCAGCAGATCCGGTTGGAATTTAGATATAAAGCGATCACAGCCTACTTTTTGTACCATGGCTTCATTAAAACTACCGCTCAGAGAAGTGTTCAATGTGATAAACAACTTAGACATACGTGGATCTTGGCGCACTTCATGGGTCAGTTTATAACCGTCCATTTCAGGCATTTCAGCATCCGTAATCATCATCAACAGCTCTTTTTCTACATCTTTACCTTCATCACACCAACGTTTTAAAACCGTTAACGCTTCTAGCCCGTCACGACACTCGATGATATTCATACCCAATTGAGAAAGCGTATCGCGAACTTGATTACGAGCTGTAGAGGAATCATCTACAATCAGAACATTACGCCCGACCATTGCTTGGGCCAATTCTTGATCGAGAATGTCCTCCGAGATAGTCACGTCGTAATGTACAATCTCTGCTAAAACTTTTTCAACGTCAATAATTTCGACAATTTGAGAGGCATCCCCCTCTTTGATTTGCGTGATAGCCGTGAGGTAATTCGAGCGACCAG
>NZ_JADDYG010000494.1:23516-25882 GCF_015163535.1 Vibrio sp. OPT46
ACGTGGAAGGAGGCGGCTGAATTTCAGTCCATGCCGTATTAATAATGTTTTTAACCGGACCGACTAAGAAGCCCTGCACCGTGCGGTTGTACTCTGTCACGATCAAATTTTCTTCTTCCGCTTCGCCACGCAAAGCAGGAAAACCAATTGCGCCTCGTAAATCAATCACTGGTACCGCTTCACCTCGTAGAGAAGCAACCCCACGAATATTGTAGTGCGATCCAGGGAGCTTGGTTAACGGTGGAAGCTTGATGACTTCTTTCACTTTGAACACATTAATCGCAAATAATTGGCGACTATTTAAAGTGAACAGCAGAAGCTCTAGTCGATTTTCACCAACCAAGTTTGTACGCTGGTCAACCGTATTTAACACTCCGGACATACTACTACCTAAATTATGGATAATTCTTATTTTACTCGAAATCAGTACAGACACAGCAAGGTTATATAACCAAATAACCTTAAAATATTTGGCTTTTCGAGCACAGCTTTAAAGTACAACAGTTTTAGCGTATTACTTCTCTTTGCATCAGACGCAAAGTCACGCAGCACATTGAAAGCCATTTTGTTTATTTACTTGAGCTTTTTAGGAAATTACATGAATGGCGCAGATATAGCAATGCAACATAACTCAAATTCCCTTTCTAGTAATAGGCGATCAAAAAGGGTGAGCCGTTAAGTCTCACCCTAAATCACCTACAAATGCAGTCTCAACAGCCAGGCACATCATCATGTTAAAAAGTACTTAACCTTCCACAACCTTCATCAATAGTTGACCATCGTACAACGCTTGCTTAATCAACGCGGCACCAGGCATTGTGGCTTGCTTATAGAAACGAGACTCCACCAGCTCAAGATCTTGGTGATAAACAGGTAAACTCTGCTCTTCGATACAGCGACGAACCGCAGGATAAAGCACATCTTTTGCTTGGTTAATCACACCACCGATCAAGATTTTCTCAGGGTTAAATAAGTTGATCACAATAGCAATTGCAGAGCCTAAGTAGCGTCCAAGTTTTTCAATCACATCGACGGCCAAAGGATCACCGTTTGCAGCGGCTTCACAAATGCTCTCAATACTCATTTCTTCTTGTTTAGCAAGAATAGAGTCTTCGCCATCAGCGATTCGTCTTACGACTTCTTCACGAATTGCTTGAGAACTGGCAACGGTTTCCAAACAGCCAATATTGCCGCAATGACAACGTTTTCCATTTGGGTCAATTTGAATATGCCCGAGTTCACCAATGTTACCGTGACGGCCTTGCAAAACGCGCCCATCCAGAATGATGCCCGCACCTAAACCGTGGTGGATAGAGATAAGAACGGAGTTGTCATTATCTTGAGAATGACCAAAAAGCTTTTCTGCTAATGCCCAAGCTCGCGTGTCATTGGCAATGAAAACTGGCAAGCCTGTTGCTTTGTATATCTCTGGTCCAAGAGCAAGATTTTCGACATTGTAATGAGGCATCTGCAAAACGACACCTTGCTCTGAGTTCACGAGACCAGGCAGCGTAAGGGCAATACTGGTAACCCGATCAAGTTGATCCGCGTAAGTCTGAAAGAATTCATCAATTTCGTAAAGCAGGCGCTCAAGCACATCGTCTTGATCAAGCTCGTGTATCTCGATTTTAGTATCGATCAGTACATCACCGCCTAACTCATGCAAAGCAATGGTTAAATAACCTCGCCCCAAACGCATTGACAAAAATTGCCAGCCTTCATTATTGACCTGCAAACCGACAGCAGGTCGACCACGACTCGTCGCTTCTTGTACTGTCGTTTCATGAATCAAGTGCGCTTCAATTAATTCTCGAGTGATTTTGGTGATACTAGCAGGAGCAAGCTCACTCTGCTTGGACAAATCAATTCGAGAAATAGGACCTTTTAGGTCAATTAGTTTATATACACGACCAGCATTGACCTGTTTGATATGATCAATATGGCCCGGTTGAGCCATGTACATCTTGCACTCCGAAATTCTATAACGGGACAATTTTTTTACTTTGCGAACTAATTGTGAAGTGAATTAATAAATCCCCGTGACAAGCATCACGTATAAACCTGTTTGTTTGTGTATTCAATCAAATAACGAAGAATCTACTCCTGTTAAATTGTTTGAAAAATAACTTATTTTTATTCACTAAATTATGAAGTAGTGCCTTTAAAGCAGCGCATTTTTATCAATAAGGCCATTGCCTGTCGAATATCTGTCTGTTTTACCGGGGTTACTCTTAATGTAAACATTATGTGCATATACTTATATCCAAGTAGCTTTAAGGTGTGGGCTCAGCAACGAGGCTAACCTTGAGAGCGATTGCGTAAAGTAAGGATAGAGTTCAAGTTACCTTTACACACACATTCATCGG
>NZ_JADDYG010000494.1:25892-28875 GCF_015163535.1 Vibrio sp. OPT46
CTGTGCATATACTTATATTCAAATAGCTTTAAGGTGTGGGCTCAGCAACGAGGCTAACCTTGAGAGCGATTGCGTAAAGTAAGGATAGAGTTCAAGTTACCTTTACACACACATTCATCGGAGAATCTATGACTTCCAAATTAAGACGAACAAAAATTGTCACTACGCTGGGTCCTTCAACGGATAAGGACAATATACTTGAGGAGATCATCAAAGCCGGTGCAAACGTTGTCCGTATGAATTTTTCACATGGAACCAGTGAAGACCACATTCAACGTGCGAACAAAGTCCGTACCATTGCAGCAAGACTTGGGCGTCAGGTTGCAATTCTTGGTGATTTACAAGGCCCTAAAATCCGTGTATCAACGTTTAAAGACGGCCAAGTCATTTTGAATGTGGGCGATAAATTCACATTAGATAGTGATTTACCAAAAGGTGAAGGCAATCAAGAATCTGTAGGGTTAGATTATAAAGAACTACCGCAAGATGTTTCACCAAATGACATTTTATTACTCGATGATGGACGCGTTCAGCTGCAAGTTACTAAAGTAGAGGGTAATAAAGTTCATACCCGTGTGATTGTCGGTGGTCCATTGTCCAACAATAAAGGGATAAACAAAAAAGGCGGCGGATTGTCAGCAGATGCGCTCACAGAGAAAGATAAAGCTGATATTCTTACCGCCGCAGCAATTCAAGTGGACTACCTTGCTATTTCATTCCCGCGTAACGGCGAAGACATGCATTACGCTCGACGCTTAGCCAGAGATGCAGGCCTTGAAGCCATGTTAGTGGCTAAAGTCGAACGAGCAGAAACCGTCGCGACCAATGAGTCTATTGACGACATTATTCTCGCATCCGATGTAGTGATGGTTGCACGTGGTGACCTTGGTGTAGAAATCGGTGACCCTGAGCTCATAGGTGTCCAGAAAAAACTGATTCGCCGCGCACGCAGTTTAAACCGTATCGTGATTACTGCGACACAAATGATGGAGTCCATGATTACTAGCCCAATGCCAACGCGTGCTGAAGTGATGGATGTGGCCAATGCGGTTCTAGACGGCACTGACGCGGTGATGCTTTCTGGAGAGACCGCTGCAGGTAAATATCCTGTAGAAACGGTCAAATCCATGGCCGAAGTATGTGTGGGGGCAGAAAAAATGTCGGAGGCAAGTCTATCAACCTATCGCTTAGATAGAACCTTCGAAACCGCTGAAGAAACCATCGCAATGGCAACCATGTACTCTGCGAATCACATGGAAGGAATTAAAGCGATGATCTCGTTAACTGAGTCCGGCAGGACTGCGTTGATGATGTCTCGCTTAAGCTCTGGCTTGCCAATATTTGCCTTATCACGGAATGAATCGACACTAAATCGAGCAGCATTATACCGAGGCGTGACACCTGTATATTTCGAGTCAAAAAGTGATGCGGGTTTACCAACGGCTCAAGCAGCGATTACTAGCCTTAAAGAGCAAGGGTTCTTGCACAAAGGTGATTTAGTCATTATTACTCAAGGCGATGTAATGGATGTTGTTGGCTCAACCAACTGCATGCGCATTCTACAAGCGTAGTAGTTATACCTAACCGGAGTTAACCACAAGAACCCGCAAATAAGGCTCCGAAAATGGAGCCTTATTTATATGCTTTGTATATTGCGCACATCGTGAACGTAAGAAGGTTTATGCACTCTCTCTACCATCAATTTCAACATCCAGCTGGTCATAGAGTTGAACTAGGTTAAACCCAGCTTGAAGCCCAAGTTGATAGTCATGCTCTAGTGACTCTTGGTCACTTAACAAAGAAGAAGAACGAAGTCCCTCTTTAGGCGCAACTTGTAAAATAAAAGTGTCGTCAGGTGGAGCAGATATAAAGGCCTGAGTGAGCTCAAATGTTTGATAATGAATCATCAGCATGTCGGCTAAACCTGAATCAAAATTCTCACCAATCAGATGACTTAAACGATACAAGTTATCGGCACCGAACAACCAACGACCTCCATTTAACAGCATTTTCCCTGCAAGCTTCGATTGATGTGCTGCATTAATTTTTTGTTGGAAGAACGACGCCCAATCCAGCTTCCACTGATTCACTTTTTGCTGCCATGATTGCTGTACTGAGTTGATAGACTCCCGATACCATTCGACAGGCACATCCCCCACTTCACTTTGGGCTCTCGCTTCAATCTCTGAAAACGGCTCTGTGCGAATGACAATAATGTTGCGAGCATTCTGACGCCACGCTTCTTGTACAGGGATAGAGGCAGACACGCCGCCATCAACAAACTTATTGCCATTTACGTCGACAGGTCCGTGGTACAACTTGGGAATCGCACATGTCGCTAGCATAGTGTTAAACCACGAGTCATCCAAGATTGGTAGATATTGATCTGATAGCGTCTCTATATTCGTTACCGCAGCAAACGCTCCTCGTTTTCCCAATGCACTGCGACCTAAATCAAGGTCAAGCTTGTATGGGAAATCTTGAATCCGTTCTAATGCCCACTCTAAACCTAAGTACTGCTGCTTTCGGATATAGCGAAACAGATTAAAAAATTCAGGAGACGTTGTCAGCTCGGTAATAAAAGCTTTGCCCATGCCATGTTGACGACACAAGTAAGAACATAAGTTAAGTGCTCCGGCAGAGGTGCCATAGAATTCATCGAAAGGATCGAAGTTGGAAAGTAAAAAGGCGTCTAAAACGCCAGCGGTAAAAATCCCTCTCTGCCCTCCACCTTGCGTGACTAAAGCAGTTTTACCATGCCTAAAGTGCTCATAAACTTTTACATCAAGCTCTGCATGGCTTTCTGTGATTATACCGCTGTTACGTATCATAGGCTCACGCCATTTTGTTAAATCGTTTGGTAAAAGTGGTTATCTTAAGCTGTCGTAATAGCAATGATGCCAAATGACAAAAGCACTGCAAAAACAGTCACCACAATGATTAATGCGGATTTTAGATCGTGTTCCATAAACACCTCCTTAAT
>NZ_JADDYG010000494.1:28885-31954 GCF_015163535.1 Vibrio sp. OPT46
ACGTTTGGTAAAAGTGGTTATCTTAAGCTGTTGTAATAGCAATGATGCCAAATGACAAAAGCACTGCAAAAACAGTCACCACAATGATTAATGCGGATTTTAGATCGTGTTCCATAAACACCTCCTTAATATGTAACAAATTAATAACACCGGTGTGAAATATGTTCAAGATTTGCTTAATTTAGTCGCGCAATTTTGACTAACCCATCACAATTAGCTTAGTCATAATAAGGAGATAGGGCATGAACCAAAAACTCAGCTGGCTAGTAGGAATCATGATGATGAGTACTGCTATCAATGCACAAGCGAATATCATCGTTACACCATACATAGGCTATACAGGAGGCGGCCAAGTAGAGGATGAAAGTGGTAATACATACGATCTCGACCCCGCAGTGAATTACGCTCTTTCAGTCGAGACTCCCTTAGAAAAAGGAAGGATCGGATTGTTTTACTCCAATCAATCGACGGAACTTGAAAAGCTGTCCAACTCGGCAGATATCCATTATCTGCACTTCCAAAGCAGCATGTACTATCCTGTCGCAGAAAAATGGCAAACCTATATCGGTGTAGGTTTGGGCGCTTCTTACGCCGATGTGGATTGGGTAGACAAAAAATACGGATTTTCGGCTAGCGCTTTTGCAGGGCTGGAATATGAATTTTCAAAGAACTTTGCATTAACAGCCCAACTGAGATGGTTAGGAACGGTCGTTGATAACGATACATCTGGCGCCTGTACTCTACCTAATGACGGCTCAAACTGTATCATTAAGTTCGATACTGATTGGATGAACCAATTCCAATCAAATGTCGGTTTTAGTTTCCGCTTCTAATTTTTATGCATGTTCCTTTATAGGACTCGTCACAAAGAACGCTGAACGAGTCCTGCACAGAGCCGATAAAGGATATCGTCTAAACACCATTGTTTGGCAAAGTAACGAAGCATCATCTAGATAGGTGCACAAAAGATAGCCGTACGCCCTAATTAATCAAAATAGTCTTAAACACCAAAGCAATTATTAGATCCCAGTCATTTATTCCAGACAAACAACCACACACCCACATAAAACCACAATCAAACTCAAATTTAACAAGATTAAAACCAGACAACGCATCTGAATTAACATTTAGATTCTATTGCGCTAAGTATTATTAGAAGTTAGTCTGATCAGTGAAAACAGATAAATATTTCAGTTTTATCAAACACACATCAAAATTTTAAGATTAATAATCTACTTTCTCTTACAGTAGCCAGAATATAGCTCTATAAAATTATAAGAAGTTAGAATTAAGGATAGAAAAGCTGATGGATAACAGCGGTCCTTTCTTCCAACTATTTGCGCAATTATTACTGTGTTACGTAGAGAGCTTCATTCCTCAGGGAGTCTTATAGGAGTCAAATATGAAGCGAGAACAATGGGGATCCCGGGCGGGATTCATCTTAGCAGCAGTTGGGTCTGCTATCGGTTTGGGAAACATTTGGCGTTTCCCATACATGGCCTATGAAAACGGTGGCGGCGCGTTTTTTATTCCTTACATTTTTGCCATGATCACTGCCGGTATTCCATTTATGATCCTTGAGTTCAGTATGGGACAAAAATACCGAGGCTCGGCACCAAAAACACTTGCGAAAATTCATTCTAAATTTGAATGGCTTGGCTGGTTCCAAGTTGGTGTGGCTGCAGTTATTGCCGTTTACTATGTGGCTGTTATCGGTTGGTCGATTTCTTACTTTGGGTTGTCGTTCACTCAAGGTTGGGGAACCGATACCAACGCATTTTTCTTTAGTGAATACCTAAAGCTAGGTGACAACTCACCAACAGACTTAGGCAGTATTCAATGGAAGATTGCTTTATCCATGGTAATTGCTTGGGCAATTACTTACACCGCCATTGCCAAAGGCGTGAAATCAGGAATTGAACGAGCATCTAAAATTATGATGCCAATCCTATTCTTGATGGTGATTTTCTTAATCGGACGTATGATTTTCTTGCCAGGAGCTCTAGATGGCGTGAACTACATGTTCGAACCCGATTTCAGCAAAATTTGGGATGTGAAAGTATGGGCAGCGGCATATGGTCAGATCTTCTTTACGCTAAGTATCGGCTTCGCCATCATGCTAGCTTACTCTAGCTACCTACCAGAAAAGTCAGACATAACGAATAACGCGTTTATGACCGTGTTGATCAACTGTGGCTTCTCGATCCTAGCCGGCATCATGATCTTCTCAGTATTGGGTTACATGGCTCAAGAGCAAGGTAAGCCGTTAACAGAGGTGGTATCTGCAGGCGTTGGCTTGGCTTTTGTTACTTTACCTGCGGCAATTAACCTACTACCTGCCCCATATATTCTTGGTCCACTGTTCTTCTTTGCACTGGTGGTTGCTGGTCTAAGTTCGCATATTTCAATTATGGAAGCCGTAACTTCAGCCATTATCGACAAGCTGAAGTGGAGCCGTAAAAAAGCTGCAAATGTTGTGATTGGTATTGGCTTCGTTGTCTCTATGGCGTTTGCTACCAATGGCGGTCTGCTGCTACTCGACCTAGTAGACCACTTTGCAAACAACGTTGGCATCATGGTTGGTGGTCTGGTTGAGATTGTCTTGATGGCGTGGCTATTGAAGCGCGTGCCAGAAGTACGTAATTACGTTAACGAGCGCTCTGATTTCTCTGTTGGTCAATGGTTCGAGATCTGCTTACGCTTCGTTACACCAATCATGCTCGCCATTATCTTAGCGACCAAGCTATACGCCCTAATTACTGAAGGCTACGGTGGCTATGATCTAACTTTAGGCTGGGCACTTATCGCCGCACTCTTTATCTTTGGTCTAGTGATCAACGCAGTGAACCGCAAGGAGACAGCAAAATGACAATCAGCGCAATTATTATGATGGTTATTGGTTTAGGTATCACTTGGGGCGGCGCTGCCGTTTGCATTAAGCGAGCCATGAATAAACAATAGAACGTTAAGTTCTGACCCGTCCTGATATGGGTTGACACTTTTTAACTAAAACGCTCGATGTACTTCATCGGGCGTTTTGTATTTTAAAGCCGTATGAGGCCTCATTTG
>NZ_JADDYG010000495.1:0-473 GCF_015163535.1 Vibrio sp. OPT46
TCACTACACAGTGTGCCAGTCATACGAAAACTTCAGTCATTAGAATCCTCACTTCATGCGTTTGCTCACTCCTTAGAGCAAACGTACTTTAACGTTCAATTAAACAATCCCTCTGACATCAAACCAATTAAAGCGGTCATTAGAGCTATAACGGCGATCACTTACGATGAATACCAATCAGGTCGAGAGTTAAACCAGTTACCTGGAGTGGTCTTCATTCCTGAAGATGTAGTTCCCAAATTACTAGAAGTAAATCATGCCAAAAAGGCATTTTCAGACGCTGTAAAAGAAGCTAAGGCCTCGAGTAAATGCAAAAGCAATACTGCCGCATTGAATCATGTAAGAAAATTATTAACAGAGATAGGCATGCAAAGAGTTCACTTTAAACAATGTGAACGCTTGCTGGTGGTAGAAGAGGCGCTACCTAAAAAAATAGTTTTTTATAACGAATCAAAAGGGTGGGGTAACCAAAA
>NZ_JADDYG010000496.1:0-288 GCF_015163535.1 Vibrio sp. OPT46
TCAATCACAACTTTAGCAGCGAAAGAAGGAGAAACAGTAAATAACGACAGCATAGCCGCACCGACGAATTTTTTCATTTTGTTAAGCCTTAATGAGATCTATTATCATACGCGTTCGCAATATAACGCTACTCTTTAATGCATTCAACAAAATTTAAGGTACTTTACATTAGTTACGTTTACTCAAGACTTAGATATATCAAAGACTTATAAAACCCATCAGTTCCAATACCTGGGCGTATCATTCATGCGCTTCAATAAACGCTTTGAGTGCCAGCTCATCAATAAT
>NZ_JADDYG010000497.1:0-240 GCF_015163535.1 Vibrio sp. OPT46
TGCTTCATTTCTTCAAAAGAAATGAGAATATTATTGTGTCTCATATTGCCCCCAAGCAATTGAATTTATTAACAAGCCATGTAAAGAGTATAACAAAACACGAATTAAAATACCACATTATAACATCTATGTTGTGGTATTTTTTCTATTACTCTGTTCGTCTTTAGTGAATTCCTGGGGTGACATGGCCCTTAAAAAATCTAAGGCCATGGCATTCTCAATTAACCACTAAATTTCTGT
>NZ_JADDYG010000498.1:0-251 GCF_015163535.1 Vibrio sp. OPT46
GCCTTCTATTTTGTTTCGTATTTCTGCTTGCCGGTTGTGCGAAAAAGTTTTTATACAGCAATATCGATTGGTTCGTGCTCGATTACTTAGAGGACTATGTCTCGTTGCAAGGGGAACAAAAAGTCCTAGTGGAAGAGCGTTTATTATTGTTGGCAGACTGGCACAAGAAAGAGGAGTTACCATTATATATCGAACATTTAAAAGACCTTGAGAGATTAAAAGCGAGCGATATCACCTTAAATTACTTACAA
>NZ_JADDYG010000499.1:0-218 GCF_015163535.1 Vibrio sp. OPT46
ATACTTTGGGAGCCAGAAACCAGAGTGTACGATATACGCATAGGAACATCTCTGTTAACTCGGTTTATAAAACTCCTCATTAACATAGGCTCATCCCCGACTAAGTAACGCTCAAGCGTTGTATAGCAGTGACCATTGAAAAACTTAAAGTCAGGTCTTTTAGCATCCTCAAAAGGCTGTTCTACTATCTGCGAATGTATGGAGCTATGCCCAATCTC
>NZ_JADDYG010000500.1:0-258 GCF_015163535.1 Vibrio sp. OPT46
CCATACAACCCGAAGGAGTTTCGAGTTGATGTTCAAATCACCAAAGTTGTCTCTCATTATTTGAATGAGCGAGAGACATTTCGATTTTGCCGGACTCATCTCTTTACCTTCATTTTTAGAAAAAATGAAAACAAAAAGCCAAGAACACTTGAATGTGTTATTAGTTGTATTCATAAATGAATACTTTGAGAACTTTACAAACAACAATAAATTGTTGTTTTGTCAGCTTTCCAAATTGTTAAAGAGCTAGATTTTCTG
>NZ_JADDYG010000501.1:0-308 GCF_015163535.1 Vibrio sp. OPT46
GCTATTACCGCTAACAAAGACTATTTGCTCGCTAAGTATTCTTCTAAGCCGCTTTGTCGCAGTAGGCACGCTGGGCATTCACCACAGCCTTTACCAACAATTCCGTTGTAACATGTTAAAGTATTGTTTTGGACAAACTCCAACATATTGTGCTTATCAGCTAGAGCCCAGGTCTCGGCTTTAGTAAGCCACATTAAAGGAGTCTTAATATTGAAGGCTTTATCCATACCTAAATTGCAAGAGAGATTTAGAGAGCGAATAAAGTTGTCTCGGCAGTCAGGGTAACCACTAAAGTCTGTTTCGCAGAC
>NZ_JADDYG010000502.1:0-345 GCF_015163535.1 Vibrio sp. OPT46
AAAGTAGTCATGATCGATAATCGTTACGGCTTGATAACCCCGCTCTCCCTCCGTTACCACAAGCAAGAACTGATCGTACAAGCTATCAACACTACCAAACGCTAGCGTTTGTCCCTTAGGAAAGGTGATGTGCTCAGCTAACGGTTTAGAGATACTTCCCAATTTCGAAGAACAAGTAATGGCTCCCTCTTTCACAATGAGCATTTCTTCAATATCTCGTTCAAACATTAAGCTTTGCTGGAGCTCTTCACATCGTTCAGGGTGTAGCAGCGCCGTGCGGTTTTCTGTCTCTATTTGGAATAAAATTTCATCTGCAATTTGCACATTTTTTTCTAATAAATGATT
>NZ_JADDYG010000051.1:0-261 GCF_015163535.1 Vibrio sp. OPT46
GAGGGCTTAAATTATATATATTTGCAGCCTAAATCGTCGATTTGACGAAGGCGGTGTTCGCGAACATTTTGCATCACTGTAATACGATTAAAGTCTCGTTCAATCATGGGATTTAGCATCGGTTGAGGTACTCAAAGCTCTGCATGTTCATTAAGTATAAGAGGACATATTAAAATTGCTCTTACACTCTTAGTGTATATTATCTATGTTATGTTAAATTCACGACGATTGGAATTTTGTACACGTAGTTGTTACCACCTA
>NZ_JADDYG010000503.1:0-232 GCF_015163535.1 Vibrio sp. OPT46
CGTCTATGTTTGAATTTTTGGGTGTAACAGCAGCTGACGGTCTTGAGCAACTTAAAGAACCGGAAAGGTCTTATTACGAATATGTAATAGAGCATGGCGACACGGGGCTGTACAAAGCCATGCCGTGGAAAAGTAAACGAGATTTACTTCTTACTTACAAAGGTGAGATTGAAGAGTGTACTTTAATCTCTAGCAAGCTAAACAATATACATCCTAAATACATACGTACAAT
>NZ_JADDYG010000504.1:0-328 GCF_015163535.1 Vibrio sp. OPT46
TGGCTACTGCCATGTAGTTATCCAGCACGCGCTTTGCATAAAGCAGTTCTTTGAGGGGGATATCTCTTCCGCTCTCGATTAGGGATTCGCTAAGGATCATACTTGAGCTCATGGGCATTCCTTCTTATTACTACGCCGCTTTTGATGTTTCCTTGAGTCTAATTTATTGAAGTCACATTGGGAATGGGTAAAAAGCATTTTTAACGCATTTTTATTCATTTATGAAAACGCGAATGCGATGCTTATCTGGATCGATAGCCATAAAATTTAACCCATACACTGATGTCGCTGGTGGTTGAACAAACTCAACACCTAGGTCTTTCCAGCG
>NZ_JADDYG010000505.1:0-458 GCF_015163535.1 Vibrio sp. OPT46
ATGTGTTTTTTGGTGTTTGTCATAAAGACAAACATTGAGAACTTTACAAACAATCTTAAAAGATTGTTTTGTCAGCTTTCCAAATTGTTAAAGAGCTAGATTTTCTGATGAAAACCATTTTTAAAGATTCTTTTTCAAGAACACTTAAAGATGGTGGAGCTATGCGGGATCGAACCGCAGACCTCCTGCGTGCAAGGCAGGCGCTCTCCCAGCTGAGCTATAGCCCCATCAAGGTGTCGATACTGTCGCCAATTCCTTGGGAAAGAAATTGGTGGGTCTGAGTGGACTCGAACCACCGACCTCTCGCTTATCAGGCGAACGCTCTAACCACCTGAGCTACAGACCCAGTATCGTCTCTTTACTTCATAAACCGTATCAATCTGTGTGAACACTCATCGCAATAATCATCGTTTAAGGAGGTGATCCAGCGCCAGGTTCCCCTAGCGCTACCTTGTTAC
>NZ_JADDYG010000506.1:0-611 GCF_015163535.1 Vibrio sp. OPT46
GGGATGATAGTAGAGTTTCGTAATGATTTCGCGGTATTTAATTGGTTTTTAGTGCAACTTTGTTTCATTTTTAATAAAGATACTGTGTCGGAAATGAGAATTTAATAAGGCGAGAAATGGACGTCGAATTTGTTCTTAAGTTACATTATTTTACATATTTAAATCATCGATATTCAGATATGTATTTGTTAGTACGTAAAGAAAATAAAGTCACCTAGTTTTGGTGACTTTATTTTTTATTTCATGAGCTTACTTAAGTTAACTATGCAAACAAATATTTTGCATGGAAGTTGAGGTGCTCTTCAATAAAGCTTGAGATGAAGTAATAGCTATGGTCATAGCCTGGTTGCATTCTCAAGGTTAGGTTTGAATCGTGTATTTTTGCCGCAGCAATCAGCGCTTCCGGTCTAAGCTGCTCATTTAAGAAGCCATCAGCATCACCTTGATCAACCAAAATTGGTAATGGTGATTGTTGTTGTTTTAGAAGTTCACTTGCATCGTATTGCTTCCAGATTTCAAGCTCCTTGCCTAAGTAAGCAGTAAAGGCTTTTTGTCCCCAAGGGCATTGCATTGGGTTACTGATTGGACTGAACGCTGAAATAGAACGGTAC
>NZ_JADDYG010000507.1:0-237 GCF_015163535.1 Vibrio sp. OPT46
AACGAATAGCATTAGAAGAATGGATTACTTTTAGTAAGGCAAAACCCAATAAACAGGATATGAATGAGTATTTACTCTGTCTTATAATGGGGCAAAAGTGTGTTTCAGTTCTTAAATGGGGAAGTGTTTTCCTCATATTCCTCAACCAATACAGCTAGCCTTTCAAGTTTACAAATTAGTCTTATATTTGCTTTATCGAAAGGCATTGAGGTTACTTACCTTGGCGAGATTTTTTAA
>NZ_JADDYG010000508.1:0-339 GCF_015163535.1 Vibrio sp. OPT46
AGCAAGTTCATCAACGCTGACTTCTCCTAGTTCAGAAACCAAGTTAGAAATGGCGTGTCTTCTTAATTGAGTATTTCGTTTCGACATTTAAGTTTTGACTTTAAGTTTCGATGTGAAACTTATTATAGTCAAACCGAAACTTTCAAGTCCATTTATTTCGATCCAAAAAATTAATATTTCTCGATAAAACCTTGTCCTAAGACAATTCTTAAACAGTGATATTGGATTCATTCAGTGGTAGAATTCGCCACCGAAAAGAAAAAAAATTACAGAATTGAAGGCTATTTTTTTGCAACTTTCTGCATATAAAGTGGGATTAGTCACAAAAAGGTAACCAAA
>NZ_JADDYG010000509.1:0-208 GCF_015163535.1 Vibrio sp. OPT46
AGAAGTAATGAAAATAATAAAGTCACTTCATCACTCAATTAACTGGATGGATAAAAACCCTCATTTAACAATGAAAATACTATCACAAAAACTTAACACAACAGTTGAAAAAATATCTTGGAGTTGGGATGATTATAACTTTCGATTAAATTTAACGAATTCTTTATTATTTACATTACAATCAGAAGCTAATTGGGCATTAAAACAA
>NZ_JADDYG010000510.1:0-623 GCF_015163535.1 Vibrio sp. OPT46
TTGGTTCACATAAGCTCGGCACTTGGTGCATGTTTCTAAATGGGTTGCGACCACAAGACCAGAAACTGCATCAATGCTTCCCGAAGCGTATGCTTCTAACAAGCTGTTATCTGGGTGTTTGTTCATAGTTGCTCCGTATGCATTGAATGCCTTAGCTTTTCTACTGCAAGCCTCAGCCTGGATTTTACGGTACCGAGGGGTATATCAAATAATTCCGCGACCTGTTGATGAGGTAACTCTTCAAGATATACCGCTTGTAAAACATCTCTCTGGTTTTTCGGTAATATATCTAAAAACTTAACCACCTGTTCTTTCAACATATCTTGTTCTGGTGAATAGTGATCAACAAGATCAGGTGGATAATACTCTGACGGCCAAATGTCATCAGAATGAATGTGTAATTCCTTACCTTTCTGTTTTCTCAGCAGATCAAAACAAAGGTTTCGGATTATGGTATATATCCAAGTCGATAACGCGCTCTTTTCACCATCATAGAGGTGCGCTTTCTGCCAAACTGTCGCCATGGTCTCTTGCACCATCTCCATAGCAACTTGCTCATTACCAACATGTTTGTAAGCGAATTGCTTCAGCTTGGGTGCGTAAAAACGGAATACAAAAGCGAA
>NZ_JADDYG010000052.1:0-964 GCF_015163535.1 Vibrio sp. OPT46
ATAATGCTCAATTAAGAGGAATAGGGGAGCTTATCGTTAAACATAACGTGTAGTTCTGTAAATTGCCCCCTAAGACTAAGCTAAAAGGGCCTAATGTTATAAAATAGCTTCTTGTCTATTCTGTTGTGTGAGTTTTCAATGTTGTCTCATACTAGCCACTTAAAAGAGCGCTGTAAGAACTCGTCTGCATTATCAAGGACGATTTCGCCGTGAGCCATAACCAATATATTAGGTTTCCAAGACAGCAATTTATTTAAGTGTTTTCGAGCCTCTTGTTTGCTAAACATAAAACTTAGGCGCCAATCCAAAGGCATTTTTCCATTCGGAGCAAGAATACCGGCCCCTTTAGCCACAAACCGCTGCCAGTAGTTAAAGTTCTGGCCAGAAAAATTCTCGACGAGGTCAGTAACAATTAAGGTCTTTGAACGTCGATGATAAAACACACACTCTTCCATTAATGGAGAGCCAGAAAATAGTTCTTGTTCAATCTCAGAGTTCCAAGCATTACCGCCTTGGTTAAGTGAAGCGTGAAAGTGTATATCACGGCACTTCTTAATGACTTCATCTGTGCCATAAACTTCTGCGCTAGGATAGGCAGATACCCATTCAGATAAGAACAAGTGGTGTAAATGATTAGGAGCGATTAAGTATTTCACTTGGCCTAGATTGTTGATTTGCTCTCTAATCGAATTTGATAACTTAATTGGACTATGAATCCAAAGGCCACCATCAGAAAGCCTAACAATAGTCATACGAGTGGTGTATGGGAGTCCTAAGAATTGGACGGGATCTCCGTCAAATATCCATATCTCATGGGCTAACTTTTTCATGTCTCTCCAACCGTTAACACTGTATTAAGGCGGCATTTAAGTTACTCAAAAGCTGCCTTGTTGCACAATAAACGCTTCGCTAAGCGTAAACCAAAAATATTAGGTTTACCAAACCCTTATTGAGTGCAGCTGTA
>NZ_JADDYG010000511.1:0-249 GCF_015163535.1 Vibrio sp. OPT46
AGCGATACCAGCTCCTTTTTACTTAGGTTAGTTAGTATCTTGGCTATCAAATCCTGGTTAGTATTGGTTACTAGGTTCTGAACCTTAAACTCTGAATACCCCATAACCATCGCAACATACAAGTGCCTGTTTTCCTTAAACCACTTCCAATAGGCAGACTTAGAGAAGCCTTCATCTACAAGTCGATCTGGAGCACTAGGCAATCCTAGTTCGGCGTTAACCTCTTTTATGGTTTCCAATTCCACCAGC
>NZ_JADDYG010000512.1:0-392 GCF_015163535.1 Vibrio sp. OPT46
GCATAGTAAAAATGCCACGCGTTGCGAATCACTCTTAAACAGTTTGTTATAGCGCTTTGCCGTTTACAAGTGACCAATGATGAGGCATTAATTCTCGTATAGTCTTGAAAACCAATGCATTCCCTGAAGTCGTAATTGCTGCTTTGACATCCCCACCCCAATGGACGAGGCGCTCTTGGCAAACTCCGCATGGTGACAAAATTAGAAATTCATCGTTCTCGCTCTCACGACACAGGCATAATGAGTGGGTCACTCGCTCATTGAGTTTGTGAGCCTCTAAATACGCTCCCACCTCCATGCATAGTGAAAGAGCATCGTTTTTAGTATCAGGAGCAATGCTTGTTAATATTTTTCCTGACTCTGTTCTAACAGCCGCAGCTCCACCCCAACCA
>NZ_JADDYG010000513.1:0-485 GCF_015163535.1 Vibrio sp. OPT46
GGAGTACCTTGCATGATTAATGCGGGGGCAGGTAGTGGTAAGACTCGCGTTATTGTGGAGAAGGCCGCGACATTCATTGAGTCAGGCTTGGAACCCTGTCGACTTTGTGCCATAACCTTTACCAAGAAAGCTGCTGCGGAAATGTTAGAGCGTCTTTACTTACGTATAGGTATCAAAGCTTATCAAGCTGTTATCTGTAACTGGCACTCCTTTGCACTAAACCAAGTCATAAAACCTGCCATCAAAAAGCAACACCCATATTTTGTAAAGTGCGGTTATACATCGAGTGACTTAGTTATCTTGGATGAAACTGAGTCCCTTACACTAATAAATGAGTCAGCTAAGAAAACATTATCGAACTCAGACTATGAGTTCTTAAAAGAGCACGGTGGTGCAAAGTATGTTCAAAACTTCATGGGGCTATCCTTGTCCTATGGTCGTGGTCCTAAGTCTGAGTTCGAGCACCAGTCCAAAACCAACCCAAA
>NZ_JADDYG010000514.1:0-362 GCF_015163535.1 Vibrio sp. OPT46
TAGTGTATTTGTTTAGGTTTAGGCAACGGAGTCAAACTGACATCTGAGGGAACCACTATCTTTGATGATGGAGGTGGTGACGAATCACTGCTTTGATTCAGTTGAACGCTGTGACTATCTTGATTTGGCTCATCCTCTGTAGGTAGAAGCAAAGCGACCGAAAAACAAAACACAGCAACGATTAAAGCAATAAATTTAAACTGACTCATGAGAAACTAAGTAACAATAATAACGATTGTTATGTTATAACATATCTAAGATTGCTTTTACTCAGTTTAGTAAACGTTTATTCAGTTCACTGGATTGGCTAAGAGAAGACCAGTCATTCAACCCATTCTCTTTGAGAAGGATCAATAATGAAC
>NZ_JADDYG010000515.1:0-306 GCF_015163535.1 Vibrio sp. OPT46
CCCGTACAGTGAAGAACGCCCCTCTTACATGGCAAGACCTAGAAAAGGCTGGTGTTCCTTTTATGTCATGACCTAACTACAACTTGATAGAGCTTTCACAAACAACCTCGTTAAGCACCAAATCAGAATAAATCCCCCTCTATAATAGGAATACTGCATGAAATCTGCGATCCGTCTTAGTCTAAAAGTAATATTGTTTTCGATTACAGTCATAGTGTCGATAATTGGAGGACAAATTAGTCAGCACCTCGCTCATATCAAAGATTCCAGAATGCATACGATCGATACCTGGAACAGGCAACATCC
>NZ_JADDYG010000516.1:0-525 GCF_015163535.1 Vibrio sp. OPT46
GGCGAATAGTAGCACACATCACTAGTTGTACAGTAGTTCACAAAACGGAATGCTTTTATAAGGAATGTAGATCTCCTTCACAAAAAAATATTGAACCTAATCTTAATGAAATTAATTTCATTATATGAAAAATATAAAACTCTAAATATGATGTTTTTGTGGTTTTTTATTCCATTTTATGTGTTTCATAGAGTCTGTTTTGGGTTTAAAATCTCATTGTTAACGGTTTTATAAATTATGAAAAATCAAGAGGATTGATTAGATGTTCGTCGAGTAAATAAAAATAAGCATTGCAAGTTATTGTTTTTTAATATTATTTTTGTTTTTTTACATTGGCATTTAGAAAATTTGACAGTCAGAATAATCTTTTGCACTCTTAGCTCCAGATTTTGAGGAGGCGTTGTATAACCTTTTGTTAACGCTCTATCTCAAACATATAAAAAAAGGGAACCGGACAAGGATATCCCGAACTAAGAAAAGGCAGTGGATTAATTATGAAAAAAACTCTATTAGCACTAGCTGTAG
>NZ_JADDYG010000517.1:0-9601 GCF_015163535.1 Vibrio sp. OPT46
CAAACGAGTATCTGGCGGTAAAGTATCGAACTACATCGTTGACTCGCTGCTGCTAGGTGATACCGTTCAAGCATTACCACCAGCAGGCGAATTTAACTGCATCGACCATCCACCCGTGTTACGTGATGGCGAAACAAAAGCCTTGCTTATCAGTGCAGGTTGCGGCGTCACGCCCGTATTTTCGATGGCAAAACACTGGCTGAGTAATCAAGATGAAAACGACAACGATGTGGACATCGCATTTCTTCATATCGCACGCAGCCCAGAAGAGACGATTTACTACGACCAGCTAGAAACGTTCGACGCTGTGTATCCCAACTTCCATTTAAAGCTGTTGCTGAAAAACCGAGAAGGAACATCGCACCCACAAGGTCGTTTGAATGCCGACTGGCTTAAAGAGCTTGTTCCTGATTTCAAGCAACGCACCGTTTACCTGTGTGGTCCAAGCCAGTTTATGCAAGATGTTCACGGCTATTTGAATGACCTTGGTTTTGACATGATGAACTTCTACCAAGAGAGTTTTACGCCAGCGACTGGCGCAGAATCATCGGTCTCCGATGAGACGGTTAACGTTTCTGTTCCTGATTTTGCTCAAAGCATCGATGCGCAAAAAGGTCAGGTACTGGCCGATGTGCTCGAAGGCGCAGGTTTACCATTAATCGTCGCTTGTCGAAGCGGGATTTGTGGCTCGTGTAAATGCAAGGTTCGTAAAGGCAACGTCTCTTCCACCAGCCTAGAAACATTGACACCAGAAGAAATTGAACAAGGCTATGTGCTCGCCTGCTCATCAACCATCGAAGCGGATCTTGAAGTGCAGATCGGTTAATGCTGCTGGTATCGATCTTTTATTGTTTCCCGTCATTCCGACGAGCCTAGGCGAGATCAGGAATCTAATATCAGCGTGTTAGGAATAACTCACTCTGATAATAGACTCTGAATCACACTCGCGTCTCGCTATTCAGATTAACGGGGTATCGTGGAAATGCCAGCCGTACTCAAACGGCTGGTATTATAGATAGGTACAACTTTCGTTTCGTCGTCATTGCTTCTCGCTAAACAGCAACACTTTCAATGCTGCTTCGCTGTCTACGTCCATAAACTCTGGTGGGTTATCCAGACGCTCACGGTATGTCAACTCTGGCGCTTCGTCTTTCATGCTTTCAATCAAGAAGTCGCTTGTCACAGATGGCGAGTTCACACATGCCATCACTTGACCGCCGTCTGCCAACAAATCCGGCAATCGACGTAGAATCTTTTTGTAGTCTTTCGTAAGCGCAAAGCTGCCTTTCTGGAATGAAGGCGGATCGATAATGATCAAATCATACTGACCAGATTTTTTAATCTTACCCCACGATTTAAAGATATCGTGCCCCATAAAGCTTACCTGGTTGATGTTATGACCATTTAGCTTGTGGTTCTCACGACCTTTAGACAGCGATGCTTTCGCCATATCGACGTTAACCACTTTATCTGCGCCCCCCGCAATGGCAGCGACAGAAAAGCCACACGTGTAAGCAAACAAGTTAAGCACGTTTTTATGCTTCGCATTTTCGCGTATCCAATCACGACCGTAGCGCATGTCCAAAAACAGACCGAAGTTTTGGTTGCGGCCAATATCCAATTGGTATTTCAAGCCGCTTTCTTCAACGACAGGGCGAGCGTCTAATTCACCGACAAGCACTTCTGAAGGCGCACCATCGGCATAACGGTGCTGAAGAACCATAGTACGACCTTGCTTGTCTGCCCACAGTGGTGATAGTGCCAACGCATTGAGGCCGCTTTTCAGCTCAGCGAGAAACACGTCATCGACTTCTTTAAACAAGTTGATGATCAACTGACCTTGTAACCAATCACAGGTGATTTGCTCTAAGCCCTCAAAACGACGGCCACGACCATGAAACAGTCGACGAATTTCGTTCGGAGCTTGCGCGAGCTCGGTTTCTAGATGCTGAAAAAACAGCGGAAGTTGTGATGCTTGCATCGAGTTCTCTTATTAGTTTTCTTTGTGACGGTTATTTGATCGTAGGCCAGTTCAGTTCCCAAGGGGAAAGCCAAGTATCCAAACCCTGAGAGACGATTTCACTGTGCCATTTGTTACCCAGCACTTGGTATTCTCGTGGGTCGCAAACAAAGCGATATTGCTCATCTCGGTATTGGAAGCAAAGTGAAAGTGCATGCAGGTAACCGCGATCAGCCTCATTGCCTGCATTGTAAATCGGGTCGCCAACAATACCTGAGCCAACCGATTTTAATGCCACGCGGATTTGATGCGTTTTACCAGTGTGTGGCTTACATAAAAATAGGCGCTCTCCGGGCTCTGCCGCAAGAGAGAAAAACTGGGTGACGGCTGGGTTATTTTTGCTGTTGACCAGCTTCCATGATGAACGGCGCGAACGCTCCATATCACCAACGACCAAACCTTGTTTCTTTTTCGGCTTTTTAGAGCCAATCGCTAGGTAGAACTTTTCTACTTGGCGGTCAGCGAAGGCTTGCGATAACGCACTGGCCGCTTTGGCGTTGCGTCCGAGGAGCAGAATACCCGATGTCATTTTATCCAAGCGATGGATAAGATAAAGCTGCTCATCACCACTCTGCTTAGCCACTTCTTGCAGCAGCATTGTGTCGCCATCGTCTTTATGAACAGAGACGTTAGGATGCTTATTGATGATCAGAAAATCGGGATGGGTATGTAGAATATCGAACATAAAAAACTGGCTCCACGTTTGGAGCCAGCAGTATACATAAGTTACCGGACAAAGCTATCGAGGCTTGCCCCCAAGGTCTTTGCTAAAGCTTCTTCGAGAAAATGCCAGCAAGACCAATGATTGCGATACCCAGCAGCATGATTTCACCTTTGCCACTATCAAAGCCAGACTTAATCCCCATGAAGGCAACAATAGCAATCGCAACAGGAATCAGGTATTTAACTAGGTTGTACCACAATCCAAATAGCGGGAAGGATACTTCGCCGTCATTAGTGATCTCTTTTTCTAACTCAGCACGGCTTAGGCGCCATCCTGCAAAGATACAAACCAACATACCACCAACCGCTAAGAAGATTTTGTCCGTTAGTAAGTCGAAGATATCAAAGGCACCGGTACCAAACAGCGTTGGTCCCATTCCACCTAACGATAGTGACGCAAAAATACATAATGCCGCCATAACTGCACTTGCAGACAGAACTGCGTTAGAGCGCTTCATGCCTTTCTCGTCAATTAGGTAAGACACGACAACTTCCAATAGTGATACTGAAGAAGTTAATGCCGCCACCGTCAAACCGATGAAAAATAGCAACGCGAATAGCAACCCAATCACACCGCCCATTTCAGCAAATAGCTGAGGAACGACAACGAATACAAGACCAGGGCCTGCTGCAGGCTCCATGCCAAAGGCAAACATTGCTGGGAACATAGCAACACCAGCAAGAATCGCGACACCTGTATCCATCGCAGTAACCATACCGGTTGTTTGAACTAGGTTCTCTTTCTTCTTCAGGTAAGAACCGTACGTCATCATACAACCCATACCTAAGCTAAGTGAGAAGAACGCCTGCCCTAGTGCAGCAAGAACTACGTTGCTGTCGACTTTAGAAAAGTCCGGCATGAATAAGAACTCAAGGCCAGCCATTGCACCTGGCAGCATCAAGCCTTTAACAGAAACAACGATTAGGATTAAGAACAGAAGCGGCATCAGAACCTTACCAGCTTTCTCAATACCACCCGAGATCCCTTTCATCACAATCATGACGTTAAGGAACAGGTAAACACCCATCCACATTAAAGGTTGAATCGGATCTGAGATGAAACCGCCAAAGCTGTCGCCAATTGCTTCTGGCGCGCTGAGTAGACCACCACCCACTTTAAAGATGTAGGCCAATGCCCAACCACCAACCACAGGGTAGAAGCCCATGATCAAAAGACCACTGAAGACTCCCATAACGCCAGTGAACGTCCAGCGTCGGTCAGTTGTTTTGAATGCACCTACGGCAGAAAGACCTGTCTTACGACCAATAGCGAACTCTGTCAGCATCACGCTAAAGCCGATAAAAATTACAAAGATAAGATAGATAGCAACGAATGCACCGCCGCCACTCTCACCTGCTGTGTAAGGGAATTTCCATATATTGCCTAAACCGACAGCGGAACCCGCTGCTGCCATTACGAAGCCTAGTTTAGACCCCCACGTATCACGTGGTGCTGCTGTATTAGTTGTAGCCACGCTTTTTCTCCAAAATTAGTTTGTTGTGTATGCATAGAGATAGGCGTCTAAAAAGTTTATGTAAAAATTATTGTACACTTATAAAATAAGCGTTCGACGCACTATGTCTAGAAAGTAAAGCAGCTCCCCTTTAAAATTGGAACCCCAAAAAAGTACATTTATCGCACAAGTGTCGAGTTACGCAGGTTAAATGCTGCTTTTTTATTCAAAAGTTAAAGAATGACCTTATTTTTCACATTAAAATAACAGAATCAGCTGTTATGAAATTTGTTCCTCATATAAGGTCAATCCCACGTCTAAATGGGAAATCTATTCCCCCAACCCACTTTTATGCTTAATATCCTAGAAGGGCATATTACTCTGAGCGTATATGGACAAGTTTTATCACTTTCTTACTTTAGCTGGCATCGGGCTATATTGGTTACTGGTCGCAGGTGTGACCATTCGTGTCGTTTTAAAGCGCCGTGCAGTGAGCGTGTCTTTAGCTTGGCTAATGATCATTTATATCCTTCCCGTTCTGGGTGTCGCATGTTATTTCCTCTTCGGTGAACTGAACTTAGGCAGAAAACGAGCCGAACGTGCGAAAGAGATGTTTACACCATTCGAGAAGTGGTTCAGTCAACTTAACGACTGTAACGCGCACAACCCAGAAACGATGGGAAGGCACATCTACCGAATTGATGAACTTTGTAACAACCGCCTTGGTCTTCCCGCATTGAGCGGTAATACATTGTCGCTGCAACAGTCACCTAATGAGATTTTGCATTCCATTATTGAAGACATCGAAAACGCGCAGAGCAGTATTCGAATGGTATTCTACATTTGGCATCCAGGTGGTTTGGCTGACTCTGTCGCTTCTGCACTTATCCAAGCGGCTAAACGCGGCGTAGATGTCAAACTATTGCTCGATTCAGCAGGTAGCCCGCGTTTTTTCAGAAGTCCTTGGTATCGAATGATGCAGGATGCTGGAATTGAAGTTATTCAAGCGTTAGAAGTGAAGATGTGGCGTATTTTCTTACGTCGTCTTGATCTTCGCCAGCATCGCAAGATCATCGTAATTGATGATGAAATTGCTTATACCGGTTCAATGAACTTGGTTGACCCGGCTTACTTCAAGCAAAATAGTGGCGTTGGGCATTGGGTGGACATCATGGTTCGCATTACGGGACCAACGGTAAACGTATTGAGTGCCATCCACTGTTGGGATTGGGAAGTCGAAACTGGCGAACGCCATTTACCGAGACTACCTGAATGTAAAATCGATGAGAGTGAATTCCAACACCCTATTCAGGTTGTGCCTTCTGGCCCAGGTATGCCGGAATATCTGATCTATCAAGTATTAACATTGGCAATAAACCAAGCCAATCGCTCGGTACGAATCACAACACCATATTTCGTGCCCAATGCTGATTTACTCGAAACGTTAAAGATGACAGCACAACGAGGCATTGACGTTGAACTCATTATTCCCCATAAAAATGACTCTATGATGGTGCAATGGGCGTCACGCGCTTTTTATAGTGAGCTCTTGAGTGCAGGGGTCAAGATTTATGAGTTTTATGGTGGTTTGCTGCATACAAAATCTGTCGTAATTGACGACCAATTCTGTTTAGTTGGCACCGTAAACATGGATATGCGCAGCTTGTGGCTGAACTTCGAAGTGACCCTCGCCGTTGATGACGAAGAGTTCACCAAGCAAATGTCTTGGTTACAAGATAGCTATATTAAGCAATCTCACACTGTTGTATTGGAAGAGTGGGAGAAAAGGAGCCTATTTTCTCGGTTCTTAGAGCGAGTGTTCTATCTCTTCAACCCACTCCTCTAATACCTCAAATACACCGACTAAAAAACCTCCAGCGCTACATGCACCCTGCTGGAGGTTTGTTCTTTTAGCTCCCTATCTACACGATACCTCTCGACATCATTACCTGTTCATCTTGGCTGTTATTGGCTTATAGTCGACTTTTCCCTTGCATAACCTACGTCGTCCATGTTTTAAATATTCAAAACCGCAATATTTAAGACAGGGAACTTTTATGTCAGAGGGAAAAAAAACCAAACTCATTACCGCTGGCCGCGATAAAAAGTGGACAAATGGTGTTGTAAACCCACCCGTTCAACGCGCTTCAACTGTGGTATTCAATACCGTTGCAGAAAAGAACCAAGCCACCATTAATCGTGCAAACAAAACGTTGTTTTATGGTCGCCGAGGCACCAACACGCACTTTGCTTTCCAAGACGCAATGGTTGAGATTGAAGGTGGAGCTGGTTGCGCGCTTTACCCTTGTGGAACGGCAGCAATTTCAAACGCCATCCTCTCTTTCGTTGAAACTGGCGATCACATTCTAATGGTGGACACTTGTTACGAACCAACTCGTGACTTTTGTAACACCATAATGAAGAAAATGGGCATCGAAACCACCTATTATGACCCAATGATCGGTGAAGGTATCCGAGACTTGATTCAGCCGAATACCAAAGTCCTTTTCTTGGAGTCTCCTGGTTCAATAACCATGGAAGTCCAAGATGTACCTACATTAGCGCGCATTGCCCACGAGCAAGATATCATCGTGATGCTTGACAACACATGGGGAGCAGGCGTGAACTTCTCTCCTTTCGAGCATGGCGTAGACATTTCCATTCAAGCGGCAACTAAGTATATTGTTGGACATTCAGATGTCATGCTAGGTACTGCTGTGGCTTCTGAAAAGTATTGGGATCAGCTTCGTGAACAAAGCTACCTGATGGGTCAGTGCGTTTCTCCTGACGACGCATACCTAGGTCTTCGAGGTATTCGCACGTTGGATGTTCGCCTAAGACAGCACGCAGAAAGCAGTTTAAAAGTCGCTCAGTGGCTCGCTTCTCGCCCAGAAGTTGATCATGTCCGCCATCCAGCTTTAGAAACAAGCCCTGGCCATGAGTTTTTCAAACGAGACTTCACAGGTGGAAACGGCTTGTTTTCATTTGTTCTCAAAACGTCTTATCCAAAAGCGACGACGGCTCTGCTTGATGGTATGAAACACTTCAGTATGGGTTACTCTTGGGGCGGTTATGAAAGCCTCATTCTAGCTAACGAACCTAAGAGCTTTAACAGCCTGAGAACCGTAGCTCACCCACACTTTGAAGGTACTTTGGTTCGTATTCATATTGGCTTAGAAGACGTAAATGACTTGATCGCTGATTTAGAGGCTGGTTTTGCGCGTTATAATGCCTTAATGCTTGAAAAAGAAGCCTCCCTATAACAATGATTGAATCGCCCTGCATTGCGGGGCGTTTTTATAACCCTCTGACTTAATTAGAATTAACTAACATTCGCCCGAACCATTAATTAATGTTAATCATTTGTGTTGTTTTTCAATTGAGCAGTCACAGAATGAAATAATGTGCCATAAATAGGCTTTTCAAATTTAGAGTTTCTCTCCTACTTTTTATCATTCATAAGAGGTCATACCACAAGGAGATAGTTTTGAAACTCAAATTTATAGCGCTAATGCTTTTTACCTTAGTTACCGTCCCAATAACCTCCGTATACGCTGCGACAGGTTATACCCAAACCAAGTATCCGATTGTCTTGGTTCACGGTTTGTTTGGTTTTGATACCCTGGCAGGCGTTGATTACTTTTTCGGAATACCACATTCCTTAACAAAAGATGGTGCTAAAGTTTATGTTGCACAGGTATCCGCGACCAATAGCAGCGAAGTTCGAGGGGAGCAACTGCTTGCTCAAGTAGAAACCTTACTTGCAGCTACAGGCGCAGAGAAAGTCAATCTCATTGGTCACAGTCATGGTGGTCCAACAACGCGCTATGTTGCCTCTGTCCGTCCTGACCTAGTCGCATCAGTTACGAGTATAGGAGGCGTTAATAAAGGGTCTAAAGTAGCCGATTTAGTTCGTGGCACCGTATCTGAGGGTTCGGGGAGTGAGCAGCTCGCGGTAAAACTGGCGCAAGGTTTAACCACTCTTATTAATCTTCTATCAGGTGGTTCTGATCTCGACCAAGACCCTTTAGCCTCATTAGCAGCCTTGACCACGGAAGGATCATTGGCGTTTAACCAGCACTACCCAGAGGGAGTCCCTACCAGTGAATGTGGTAATGGCGACTTGCTAGCTTCAAATGGCGTTTATTACTACTCATGGACCGGATCATCCACTTTTACAAACGTTTTCGATCCGACTGACGCTGCCATGATGGTACTTGGCTTAGCCTTTGATGGGCCGAATGATGGCTTAGTTGGTGCGTGCAGCACACATTTAGGCAAAGTCATACGTGATGATTATCAAATGAACCATTTGGATGAAATTAACGGTCTACTCGGTATTCATCATCTTTTTGAAACCGATCCAGTCACGCTTTATCGCCAACATGCAAATCGTCTCAAACTTCAAGGTTTATAAGAGGTCATCACAATGAAGAAAGTCGCTCTCACCACTTTTATCCTGCTCTCGATATTTGGCGTGGGAGCGCTTTCTCTGTTGCAAAGCGACAAACAACAAGAGATAACCTCTAACCATTCGCCATCTCAGCAAGATATAGCCGCCGATGTCTCTTCCCCAAAAGATTTCTTCGAATATTCTCTTAGCCGGCTGGGCGAAGAAGATCTCGATACGATCAAAGCGGAAGTCAATGATGACACTTTAGCAAAGCAAACTCTGAATATTGATGCCAAACTTTTTCAAACCTACCTTTCCTACAAGCAAGCACTCTCTGCATTAGAGCCTTTTGAGCACAATCACCTAACGCTTGAACAGTTAACCATGCTGAATGAAGCAATACTGAACTTACAGCTTCAATACTTTAGCGAGGCGCAGATAACCCAATTGTTTGACGAAGAAAACCGACTTCGCCAACTTGCTTTAGAAAAGCTGACGATTAAAACACAGGCATCGGATATCGAGAGTCAAGAACACCTTCTCAATCAAGCGTTATCAGAACAACCGGATTACATACGAGAAAGTGAACGCAATAACGCATTAGCAAAGCAGCTCGAGCAAGCTTCTCAGCTTGATTCACAAGACAAGTACATCGCCCGTGTTGCTCTGGTAGGAGATGCCGGAGCGCAGAGGCTGCAAAAACTTGATGAGCAAAGAGCATCATTTGAGACTCAACTCGCCACTTACTTAAAGCAGCGTCAAAATATTCTGAATAGAGATTTTCTAGGGCAAGACGAAAAACAGGCAGAAATCATTGCTTTAAGAAAACAAAGCTTCGATACCACTCAATGGCGTCGAATCGAAGCTTTGGAACGTATTCATGATAGCCAGAACTAACAACATTAGCTTAATCGCCAAACGTTACTTATTCTGCTTTTTAGGACATCCAACGATATGGTCATCCACCATGCCGACGGCTTGCATGAAAGCATAACAGATGGTTTCACCGAC
>NZ_JADDYG010000517.1:9611-18650 GCF_015163535.1 Vibrio sp. OPT46
GCCACTCAATGGCGTCGAATCGAAGCTTTGGAACGTATTCATGATAGCCAGAACTAACAACATTAGCTTAATAGCCAAACGTTACTTATTCTGCTTTTTAGGACATCCAACGATATGGTCATCCACCATGCCGACGGCTTGCATGAAAGCATAACAGATGGTTTCACCGACAAACTTGAAGCCTTTCTTTTTTAGGAATTTACTCATGGCTTTGGATTGCTCTGTCGAAACTGGCACGTCACTCATATGTTGCCATTGATTAATGATTGGTTCGCCGTCCACGAACTGCCACAACGCGTCTGATAAACTTCCGTATTCAGCAATTAACGCTTTGGCCGCTTTGGCATTACTGAAAACCGAGTTAATCTTTCCGCGATGCCTTACAACATCGAAGTTTTCCACGATGTATTCAGCGCGTTCTTCATTTCTTTGTTCCAACGCATCTAGATCGTAATTCTCGAACGCTTCTCTGTAACCTTCGCGCTTTTTAAGGATGGTGATCCAACTAAGACCAGCTTGCGCACCTTCCAAAGTAATAAATTCAAACAGGACTTGGTCGTCATATACTGGCACGCCCCATTCGGAATCATGATATTCGCGCTCTAATGGGTGATTCATCGCCCACGCACACGTTTTTTGTTCTGTCATTATTCTTCCTTAAAAAGCGCCTCTAACTGATGAGCTAGAGGCGCGATATTTTTCATCGTTATATCAGTAGCACTAAGCCTGTTTCGGTACTGCCACTTTATGGAACAAACGATACAACACTGGCACGACAATCAGTGTCAGGACTGTCGCAAAACCCAAACCAAACATAATCGTAACCGCCATTGGTTTGAAGAAAATATCTGGCAACAGTGGGATCATACCAAGGATCGTCGTGATAGCAGCCATACAAACGGGACGGACGCGACTTACCGCAGCATCAACGACCGCGTCATAAGCCTCTTTACCGGACTTCATTTCAATTTCAATTTGGTCCAGTAATACGATGCCATTTTTGAGCACCATTCCCGATAAGCTTAAGAAGCCGAGCAATGCCATAAAACCAAACGGCGTGTTGAGTGCCAACAAACCGGTGGTGACACCAATTAACGCCAGTGGCACGGTAAGCCAAACAATGAGTGGCTCTTTGATAGAGTTAAATAGGAATACAGTGATCAAGAACATGAACAAGTACCCCATTGGCATAGTAGTAAACAGTGACTCTTGAGCATCACCTGAAGATTCGTATTCACCACCCCACTCTAGTGAATAGCCAGGAGGCATTTGAATCGCTTCGATTTGGGGCTGTAAACGTTTTTGCAACGTCGATGCGGTTTCTTCACCTAGAATATCAGGGTCTGCCATCACAGTGAGCATACGCTTACGGTTCTTACGTACGATGATAGGATCCTCCCAACGCATGTCGTAACCCATTGTGACTTGTTGAAGTGGGATAAACTCACTCTGTGCTGGACTCCATATTTTCATGCCTTCGATGTTACGAATATCAATGCGCTCATCTTCTGGTAAACGAGCCACGATAGGCATGAGCGTCGTGCCGTCTCGGTATAAGCCTATCGTCATTCCAGAGAATGACATGGACAAGAAATCATCGACGTCCGATTTGGTAATGCCATAGCGACGTGCCTGACTCTCGTTAAACTGAGGTTCAAGAACTTGGGTTCGTTCACGCCAATCATGCCTGATATTTGTTGCCTGAGGGTCGGCGTACATGATGTCCTTGACCTGAGCGGCTATCGTACGAAGGACGGTTGGATCTGAGCCAATAATACGCGCTTCAATTTTTGCACCACCACCAGGGCCTAACTCAATCTGTTTGAGCTTGTAATTGATTTCTGGGTAGTTGGCTTTTAAATACTCTCGAAACTTCGCCATTAATGGTTTTAACGCTTCGTAATTTTCCATACGAGTGGTTATCTCACCATAAGCCGCATAACTTTTCTCTGGCGCGTACGTTAACATGAAGCGCTGTAAACCTTTACCCGCGGTCGTCGTGATATGGTCAACATGCTCTTGCTTAGCTAACCAACTTTCTAACTCTTTAAGCGTTGTGTTAGTTGCTCGAATATCAGTTCCTTCTGGCATCCATACATCTAACTGAAAAATCGGCGTTGTCGACGATGGGAAAAACGCTTGCTTCACAAAGGTGAACCCGTAAACACTTGCCGCTAATCCCGCAATCAGCACCACAACGGTAAACCAAGCACGACGCATACAAAACTGAAGAAACTTTTTATAAATAACGAAAATAACCCCGTTATATGGATCATTTTCTTCCCCTTCACCTTGTTTAATCTTCTGGCCTTTAAAGAAGATGTCAGCAAAGAATGGTGTCAACGAGATAGCGGTAAACCAGCTCAACATTAAAGAGATCAGCAGAACCGTAAACAAAGTGCCACAGTATTCACCCGTAGAGTCTTCAGACAGTCCAATTGGCGCAAATGCAGTTACCGCAATCACAGTTGCCCCAAGTAATGGCCACTTTGTTTGGGTAACAATGTCGGTCGCTGCTTGGAGTCGAGTTCGCCCTTTTTGAGTACCAATCAAAATCCCCTCAACCACAACGATTGCATTGTCCACCAACATACCTAACGCGATAACCAAGGCACCTAATGAAATCCGCTGCAAATCTATCGCGAGATACTTCATGAAAATGAACGTACCCAACACCGTCAGCAGTAAAATTAAACCGATAAGCAGACCTGAACGTAGCCCCATAAAGAACAGAAGTACGATAATGACGATACCGACAGCTTGAGCCAAGCTCACAACAAAACCGCTAACCGATTTATCCACTTCTTTCGGCTGACTATAGATTTCCGAAATTTCGATACCGACAGGTTGTTGGTACTTTAGCTCTGCAAGGCGATGATCAAACGCTTTTCCGACTTCAACGACGTTGACGCCTTCAGCAAAAGAAACACCCACGTTTAGTGCGAGGCTGCCGTTAAAATTAATAATATTATTCGGGACTTCTACGTAACCACGTTTTATTTCCGCCACATCTTTCAAGAAGATGAGCCCCTGAGCACCCGACTCAGTAATCAACAAATCGCCTAGCTCATCCACACTCTGGAACTCGCCAGTCGGCTGAATTCTGATGTACTCGTCACCAATTCTGATCGCTCCTGCGTCAGAAACTACGTTTTGCGTCGAAAGAAGATTAAACACGGTATCCGGAGCAAGACCTATACTGCTCAATTTTTTCATCGATACTTCGATGAACACTTGCTCTTGCTGTTGCCCAGATACCGAAACTTTACTCACGCCATCAACCAGTTCGAGCTCTCGGCGTAAGTAATCGACGTAATCCAGTAGCTCTTTATAGCTATAACCGTCGCCAGTCACCGCTAACAAAATCCCGTAAACATCACCAAAATCATCGATCACTTGAGGTTCATTCACACCTGGAGGCAACGTCCCTTTAAGGTCGTTCACTTTACGGCGCAACTCATCCCAAATTTGTGGTAGATCATCAGGGCCATAATTGTTCTTCATCGTGACCGTGATTTGAGATAAGCCTCGGCTAGAAATCGAATTTACTTCATCAACATAAGTAAGCTGCTGAATCGCTTTTTCGATTGGATACGTCACTTCTTCTTCGACTTGTTGCGGTGTCGCACCAGGGTAAGAGGTCACTACCATCGCATCTTTAATAGTAAAAGCAGGGTCCTCAAGACGCCCTAAACCAAAGAATGCGGCGATACCACCAATCAAAAATATCAGTGCGACCATCCAACTGATGACGCGATTTCGGATGAAGTACGCAGCAATACCGGTCACATCATCATCACTTTGAGGCACTGATTTATTAAGATCGCTCATAGACCGGCCTCCTGCGTAGCCATTTCCTGTATCACTTCCACTTTCATGCCATCCCTTAATCGAGAAACACCGGCAATCACAACTTTGTCTTTGAGCATGAGACCATCAAGGATTTGAATGGACGTTTTAGATGCCTTACCTGCTCGCACCTGTTTGCGCGATACCGTATTGTCGTCATTCAGTACCCAAACAAATTTGTTTTCGCGCCCCAGCTCGTCACCATCCGCATTAAAAATGGCTTCGATAGGGACATTAATTCCTAGGTTGAGATCAAGCCCAACATTCTCGTCTTTAGACGTTACTTCAACAGCCATCCCATCTAGGATGTACTCTTCTTCCGGCATAGGAAGCGACAGTGTGACAGTAAACGTACCTGTTGTTGGATCGGGCTCAGTCGTAAATTCTTTTACCGTCGCGTTATATTCGTTACCGCTGGGCACGCGCACTAATGCTTTGATCGCGGTAAGCCTTTCTTCCGTTGGCGGTTGGTTCACATAGAGGCGGTCTGGAAGCTGAATCAACACTTCGACTCGCTCCAAGCTGTGAATATTAACGATATGCTGTCCGACTTGAACATTTTCGAATTGGTCGATATTAACTCGCGAAATAATCCCATCCACGGGCGCTTTTAAGGCAGTAAATGATAGACGAAGTTTGGCTAACTGAAGCTCAGCTAAGGCGATTTGTCGTTGTGCTGCAATTTCATCAAACTGAGACTTAGCTAATAGGCCTTTATCAACCAAAGGGCGTGAGCGGCGATACTGACTGTCGACAACAGAAAAACGCGCACTCGCATTATCTACATCCAACTCATAGTCCGTGGGATCTAGCGTTGCAATAACATCACCCTTCGTGACTTTGTCGCCCTCTTTTACCATGATGCGGCTGACTTCTCCTGCCACTCTGAAGCTCAAATGAGAGCGATCCGCTGCATTCGCAACCGCAGGGAAGTACAAGTTGTCGTCCACCTTGTTTCCCGCTAATGACGTAACCCTAACTCGTGGCGTTTCGAGCTCTTTTTCTGGCGCCTTATCCCCACAGCCAACGAGAAAAAGCGTTGAAAGTAAAGTCGCTAGAGAGATGATTCCTTTCATATTACAACCCTCTTTCCTTAATCCACGCTCTTACCTTAATTCCGGGTTCAATTACACTGACACCCGAGATAATGATTTGGTCGCCATCGTTAAGCCCGGCTAACACTTGATTTTTGTCATTCATCTCAATTGCGGCTTTGGATACAATGCCTTGCTCATCGACACGCCAAACGTATGTTTTGCCGTTCTCTTCTAGCAACGCGGAGTTAGGAATCTTTGTCGCTCCTGCACTTTTGGACAGGAGGTAAGCATTGCCAGACATTCCCGGCAAAAGGCCAATTTCTGCTGGTCGCTCCATGACCATCGTGACTTTGTAACTGCCCGTTTTAGGATCGGCTTCTGTATCGATTTCCTGAAAGGTTAAATCAAAGGCTCGCTCGGGGAACGCATCAAATATCATTCTGGCAGAGACATCGCTCCCCTGCGTGTAACGATTTAGAAGATAGTCTGGGATTTGGAATATCACTTTGAGGAGTTGGTTGGACTGAATATTCATCACCCCTTCTTTCGCGGCAACATATTCATGGTTTTCTGCTGGAATGTACGAAATAGTGCCATCATATGGCGCGACAAGTTTGGTATATCTTAAGTTTGCCTTTGCTTGATTCCATTGAGCTTTTGCTGAGTTGTGATTCGCTTTTGCCTCATCAAAATCTTGCTCAGATACTACTTGGTCTTTACGTAGCTTTTGGTATCGCTTGTATTGCACATCTGCGAGCAAAAAATTTGCCCGAGCTTGCTGTTCGAGCAGAGAATATTCATCTGGGTTTAATGACGCCAAAACATCACCTTTACTGACGACTTGACCTTCATTCACTTCTATCGTTTGAAGAAGCCCAGGAACTCGAAATGTCAGTACTGCTCTATCGCCAGCTTCCGTCGTGGCAGGAAAATGTCGCTCAAACTGGGCATTGCCAACAGATACTGTAAATAGCTTCGCAGGGCGCGATTCAGGTTCAGGAACAGGAGGAAGTTCTTTACCGCACCCCGACAAGACAGCCGAGATGGCAATAGGAATGAGCAATTTTCTCATTACATTCATCCATAAAAATTGGGGGATTATTTTTAAAGTAGATGAATTTTGAACGAACTTCCAGAGCAGAAAAGATTAATAGTGCTTTAAAATTAGTAATTTGTGATAAAAAAGCAGGCTTTATGCCTGCTTCAGTTAAATCTTCTTTGGATACAAAATGCCTAGAGCTTACTGAATTCTCTGTTCACCCTATATGTATCAGACGTAACATAAGCTTCCATGTTACGAATTTTGCCATCAAGACGGTCAAAATCCCTTTCCAACACACTGAGCAGTTGATCAGGGCTTTGCCCTTTCTGCCAAGGCTTACTTTTGAGCGTATGCTCTTGCTGCGCTCTGATATTTTCAGAATACGTTACTGGTTGCTTTTCTAACATAAACGCCATCGCGATGTACGCTAACAATACCAAAAACGTACCACCTAACAGCGCTGCAGAAATCACTACAATACGAATCAACCAAACTTCTGCACCAAAGTAGTTGGCAATTCCGGCGCAAACACCGGAGATTTTGCCATTTACTGGATCACGATACAGTTCTCGATTATTCATACTTTCGTCTCCATGTTGGTGACTCAGCATCCAAGATGCGCTCCAATGTATCAACTCGGGACTGCATCGCTTCCGCTTTTTCAGATAGTACCTGAAGGCGCTCTAAATCTTGGCTCGACAGTGCACTATCTGTTTTGCGTTTGCTGCGATAGTGTAAGAAGAGCCATAGTGGAGCGACAAAGATTAAAAAGACAATCACTGGTCCTGCTATAAAAAATGCCGACATAAATGGCTCCTTTCTTATTTATCTTTCGATGACATCTGTTCTTTCAGTTTTGCCAACTCTTTTTCAATTTCGTCTTGTGCCTGCAACTCTGCAAACTCTTGTTCTAGCGATTTAGCATTACCAGTTTGAGCATATAGGTCTGCTTCCGCTTCCATTTCATCCACTTTACGTGAGTACTGCTCAAATTTCGCCATCGCTTCATTAGTACGGCTAGTGTGCAGGTGTTTTTGCACATCACGACGGTTAGATGCAGTTTGGTTACGAATTGCTAGTGCTTGCTGTTTTGCGCGCGTTTCAGCAATTTTGCTTTCCAACTTACCAATCTCGCCAGTAAGCTTATCGATCGTTTCTTCCACTAAGGTTTGCTCAGTGTGGAGGCCTTTAATTACTTGCTCTAGCTTTTGCTTTTCAATTAATGCTGCACGAGCTAGATCTTCGCGCTCTTTAACTAATGCTAAGCTCGCTTTTTGACCCCATTCGCCAATTTGCTCTTCTAACGTTTCAACCTTACGAGCCAACTCTTTCTTGTCTGCAATCGCTTTAGCCGAGTTAGTACGCACTTCAACAAGTGTGTCTTCCATTTCTTGAATGATAAGACGGATCATTTTTTCAGGATCTTCCGCCTTGTCCAGTAATGCACTGATGTTTGAGTTAACGATATCTGCAAATCGAGAAAAAATACCCATAACGGAACTCCTCTTTTTTCCTATTAAAACTCGACAAGGTGGTGATTAACCTTGTGTCTCCCTGAATATATAACAAGTAACGTGCCAACTTATAATTTTCTTTTAAATCAGAGCGTTATTCATTTTGTTGTCGTTACACACTATTGTGCTATGATGTTTTTCACCAACTGTTGGTGAAATTTACCAACTCTATCTCTAAATCATGGCTCGGCTGTTAAATAAGAAGGACTTTATGAAGCAAAACCTGATTGGTGAATCACCTGCTTTTCTCGCTGTACTAGATAAAGTATCACAACTTGCACCCATTGAGCGCCCTGTCCTCATCATTGGTGAACGAGGTACGGGTAAAGAACTTATCGCTCAACGTTTGCATTATTTATCAAGACGTTGGGATAAACCACTACTATCACTCAACTGTGCGACATTAAGCGAAGGGCTAATAGATTCCGAATTGTTTGGACATGAATCCGGCTCCTTCACGGGCTCTAAAGGTAAGCATAAAGGGCGTTTCGAGCGTGCCGAGGGCGGTACTTTGTTTCTTGACGAACTGGCAACCGCACCACTTTTGGTTCAAGAAAAGCTATTACGTGTCATTGAATATGGTGAATATGAGCGAGTTGGCGGTCATACCGCTCTCAATGCGGATGTTCGACTTGTTTGTGCAACCAATGCCGACCTACCAAAATTGGCAGAGCAAGGTGATTTTCGTGCGGATCTGCTCGACAGGCTAGCCTTCGATGTCATTATGTTACCGCCTCTTCGCGAGCGCAAAGAAGACATTCTCTCTTTAGCAGAGCACTACGCGATGAAAATGTGTCGTGAACTGCAACTGGAATACTTTGTCGGTTTTACCCCAAAAGCGCAGCAGTCGCTTATTGAATATGAATGGCCCGGTAACGTCCGCGAACTAAAAAACGTGATTGAACGTGCGATTTACCAACATGGTCTGAATGCTCACCCAATTGATGAACTGGTTTTCAATCCTTTTGAAACGGTTTGGCACAGCGCGCTTGGCCATAGTGCAAAACAAGCAGAGGAAGCATCAAGCAACACCATCCAATTCCCTCTAGACTATAAACAATGGCAAGAGGAACAAGATATCCATTTACTCAATCGTGCATTGGAAGAAGCCAAGTTTAATCAACGACAAGCAGCCGAGCTACTTGGCTTGAGCTATCACCAATTACGAGGGATGGTTAGAAAATATGGTTTGGTCGGACAAAGCTAACTTGACCGAGAGAACTCAATCAATACACGAGCTCGTGACTGCGCTCTAATTCGCATGCATTTATGGCATAACACCTTACAGTGTATGGATTTTATGTTTGGAGCGAGTTCACAAAGGTGATAAATTAGCGAGATCATTTTCGCTTGTTAGCTTTGAAAGAGTAAGATCAAACGAAACGAGCAAGATCCAATGAACATTTCATATTATGAATGCTTTTATAAGATTATCGCTGAGCCTTATTGGGATTAGCCTACTTACCGCTTGTGGCGATGAAATTGACCACAATGATATTCGCAAAGCTGGCTTTGTGTTTTGCGGACAGGGTAAGCCGACCACGTTTAACCCTCAGCTTATTGATAGCGGTATTACCGCAGAGGCTCTGAGCCCACA
>NZ_JADDYG010000517.1:18861-39147 GCF_015163535.1 Vibrio sp. OPT46
CCATGGTTTGCAGGGTTAGATTTTCAAAACCTACTCCAAGACGTGGTTGCAATAGATGAGCATACGGTAAGGTTTACGTTATCTCAGCCAAACTTTTCTTTCTTGGCCAATATTGCCACCAGCCATGCGGTTATCTTGTCTGCGGAGTACGGACAGCAATTGGCAGCAAAAGATCATAAAGAAGAAATCGACCAACTTCCTATCGGTACCGGCCCTTATCAATTAAAAGAGTACCAAGTGAACGATTTGATTCGATTAGAGCGTCATTCTAATTACTGGAAGTCACCAGCAAAAATGGAACAAGTGGTGTTCGATATCTCTCACAGAGGCACGGGTACATTAGCTAAACTTTTAAGAAACGAGTGTGACGTACTCTCTTCACCTATTTCGAGCCAAATACCTGTCATTCAAGAAAATGACAACCTTGAGCTGACGGCTACACCAGCTAACAACGTTTCCTTTATTGCGATAAACACAGAAACCACCGCGCTGAGTGATGCTCGAGTTCGCCAAGCTCTTAACTTAGCGATCAACCGTCAAAATATTTTAGATTCGGTTTACTACGGAACTGGCTCCCAAGCTTATACCTTGCTACCACCTAATTCATGGGCTTATCAAAAAGACAGTGTAAAAATTCGTTATGACCGGAATTATGCATTGGCACTACTTCGAGATGCAGGCTACGAAGACGGCCTAGAATTGACCATGTGGATACCACTTGAACCACGTGCTTTTAACCCAAGCCCTCGCAAGACCGCGGAGCTAATCCAAGCGAATTTTGCCGATATTGGGGTTAAATTAACGCTACTTACCGATGATAGGTTTGAACGTGTGGATTTGGAGAACATCAACGATATCGATTTACTTTTAACAGGTTGGATTGGTGATACCGGGGATCCTGACAACTTTTTCCGCCCTTTATTATCTTGCGAGTCTGACCGCGTTGGCCTTAACGTGTCCATGTGGTGTAACGATGACTTCGATTTCTTGCTCGATTTGGCGTTAGAAACTCAAGAACCGCGTTACCGTTTGAACCTATATCGCCAAGCACAGAACATTTTGAATCAAGAGTTCCCGGTTATTCCTCTGGCGCATGGCGTGCAGTTCCGTGTGCACGACAAATCGCTGACAGGCTTCAAATCAAGCCCTTTCAATGCCCAACCGTTTGATAGAGTTGAGAGAATTCACTGATGTTTTGGTATACCGTTCGACGCTTTAACCTATTTATCATCACTTTGATGATCCTTACATTAGTGGGTTTTTCTCTGCTTCGCCTTGACCCTCTCTCGCACTGGGCAAACGTTGATTTTTGGTCTGGCTGGCAAACTTACTTGATCAACCTTTCTCAACTCGATTTTGGCATAAGTAAAAACGGCAATGCGATTTACGACGAGCTCGCCGTTGTATTCCCAGCCACTTTGGAATTGTGTTTCTTTGCCTTTTTGGTGTCCCTTTTGATCGGCATTCCACTTGGAACCGTGGCTGGGATGAAGCAAGGTAAATGGCTCGATACCAGCATTTCATTCATGTCAATGTCTGGTTATTCCGCCCCAATCTTTTGGGTAGCTCTGTTACTTATCATGGTCTTTTCATTGGAATACCAACTCTTTCCCGTTGCGGGACGGTATGATTTACTTTACGAAATTGATCATGTAACCGGGTTTGCCATTATCGACGCATTCATGGCGAAAGGCGAATACCGCGCTCACGCACTGCAAAGCGTTATTGAGCATATGGTACTGCCATGTTTGGTGCTCGCTTTGGCTCCAACCACCCAGGTTGTCGGACTAATGCGCTCCTCGGTAGCGGAAGTGATGAGCCAAAACTACATCCGTGCAGCGAGAATCAAAGGTCTTTCTAACCGCGAAATCGTAACTCAACATGTATTGCGGAATGCGATACCGCCTATCATTCCCAAAGTTGGTGTTCAACTTTCGAGTATGATTACCTTAGCTATCATCACGGAGTCTATTTTTAACTGGCCAGGTATTGGTCGTTGGCTTTTAGATGCGCTAGCAAGCCAAGACTATGCATCTATCCAAGCTGGCGTGATGGTACTTGCGACTTTGGTTCTTACCGCTAACATTCTCTCGGATTTGATTGGCGCGATGATTAACCCTTTAGTTCGAAAGGAATGGTATGCTAACAAATAACGTTTATCAGGAAGAACGCATTCCAACTCAGTTTGAGCGATTTTGGCGAAGCTACCGTGCCAACGGACTAGCCATGTTTGGCTTGTGGTGCTTGGTGTTTATCGTCCTTATTACCATTTTTGCCCCCCTACTTGCACCATTTGACGCCCAAGCACAGTCAGGTGAGTTGCTTGTGCCGCCATCATGGGCCCCAGCAGGAACGGTTGATTACTTTTTGGGGACCGATGACTTAGGTAGAGATATTCTTTCGCGCCTGATTATGGGCTCTCAGCTAACATTTGGCGCTGCTGTCGCCATCACCGCAATTGCTGCCGTTGTAGGCTGTTTAATTGGCGTATTGGCAGGTATGACGAAAGGCTTACTTTCGAGTACTCTCAACCACTTGCTCGATACCGTCATGTCGATCCCGTCGCTCTTATTAGCAATCATTTTTGTGGCATTTCTAGGCTTTGGTGGGTTCAATATTTTACTCGCAATCTGCTTGGCTTTGATTCCGCGTTTTATTCGCTCCGTTTATATCGCAGTCCACACCGAAGTTGAAAAAGACTACATAATGGCAGCACGCCTTGATGGCGCTAATGATTTCTACTTACTGTGGAGTTCAATTCTTCCTAACATTCTGACGGTCATTGCCGCTGAAATCACACTCGCGCTCTCTGCTGCGATTTTAGATATTACGGCACTGGGTTTTCTTGGCCTAGGCGCACAGGCACCAAGCACCGAGTGGGGAGCAATATTAGGTGACTCTGTCGAGCTTATTTATATTGCACCTTGGACAGTGACCCTACCCGGCCTGACCATCATGTTTACTGTTATTACCCTAAACTTAGTAGGTGAAGGTGTACGTCAAGCGCTTAATGCGGGGATCGAATAATGCCGTTGTTAGATATTCGACATTTGACCATTGAGATCGAAACACCTCAAGGGTTGGTCAAAGCCGTTGACCGAATGAGCCTAACTTTGAACGAAGGCGAAATTCGTGGTCTTGTAGGTGAGTCTGGTTCAGGGAAAAGCTTAGTTGCAAAAGCGATTGTCGGGGTAAGTAAAGATAACTGGCGCATCACCGCAGACCGTATGCGCCTTGGCAATATTGACTTGCTTCAGCTTACACCAAAAGAGCGTCGGCGCGTCATTGCTCGTGATATTGCGATGATTTTCCAAGAGCCTTCAACTTGTCTTGACCCTTCAGAGGAAGTCGGGCGTCAATTGATTGAATCCATTCCATCTCGCGCATTTGAAGGGAAATGGTGGGAGCGATTTAAATGGCGTAAAAAACAGGCCATCGCGCTTTTGCATAAAGTGGGTATTAAAGATCACAAGCGTTTAATGGGTAGCTACCCTTATGAACTGACTGATGGTGAGTGTCAAAAAGTCATGATTGCCATGGCGATAGCGACCAAACCAAAGTTGCTGATCGCAGATGAGCCAACCAACGACTTAGACCCGATTACTCAATCGCAAATTTTGCGTCTGTTGAGCCGCATGAACCAACTTAATAACACAACCATTTTGCTTATCGGCCACGACTTAGCGACCATAACACAGTGGGCAGGGCGTATTACGGTAATGTATTGTGGTCAGTCGGTGGAGTCTGCCGATACCAGTAAAATCATTGCGGCACCCAAGCACCCGTACACCGATGCCTTGCTTAAAGCGATGCCTGACTTTAATGATTGGGTACCACACAAGCAAAAACTCCAATCCCTACCGGGCTCGATTCCGCCATTGCAGCATCTGCCTATCGGTTGTCGCCTCGGACCACGTTGCCCGTATGCGCAGAAACAATGTGTAGAAATTCCACACACCAGACGAATTAAGAATCATAAATTTAACTGTCACTTTCCATTGAACACGGAGAAAAAGTCATGAGTGCGTTACTTGAAGTCGATAATTTATCGAAGCAATTTGTTACGCGCTCCCGTCTGTTCAAACGTCAGGTTAATGAGGCAGTTAAACCGGTAAGCTTTACTTTAGAGCCAGGACAAACTATTGGTTTTATTGGTCAAAACGGGTCAGGAAAATCCACACTAGCTCGTATGCTTGCTGGCGTTGTTGAACCAAGCTCCGGAGAGATCCGTGTGAATGGCGAACGATTGGAGCACAAAGATTACGCGACACGCTGCAAGCTCATCCGCATGATTTTCCAAGATCCAAACACATCGTTAAACCCACGAATCCAGATTGGTCGTATTTTAGAAGGTCCGCTAAAGCGAAATACCAACATGCCGCCAGATGCACGCATGCAGCGTGTAAAGAACACCCTGCTCCGCGTAGGATTGCTGCCTGAGCACGCCTATTTTTATCCACAAATGCTAGCTGCCGGTCAAAAACAGCGCGTGTGTTTGGCTCGTGCACTTATTCTTCAACCTTCCATCATTGTCGCTGATGAGGCGTTAAACGGTTTGGATATGGCAATGCGCTCGCAGATCATTAACTTATTCCTCGAGTTGCAAGAAGAGATGGGATTGTCATTTGTGTACGTGTCTCAGCATATTGGCATTGTTAAGCATATTACTGATAAAGTGATGGTGATGCATGAAGGTGAAGTGGTCGAGTTTGGCGAGACCAACCAAGTATTGACTCATCCCGAGCATCCTATTACTCAACGACTAGTCGAAAGCCACTTTTATAAAGCGCCAAGCCATCAAACAAAATAGCTTATCAAAGATGTAATCGTGCAATAAAGAAGCCTGCTTTAACGCAGGCTTCTTTATTGCATGGGTACTAATCAAAAAACTAACGGCGGCTCGCTTGTTTGCGCAGTTCAAAATCAAACTCGTCAGGAAACAATACGACCCCTTCTTCATTTTGATTTGGGAATACAACAATCGATAGCTCGTCATCCTCTAGACCAGAGGTCCAACGGCTGTGCCACTTGTTTAAAGAGATCGCCTCAGGCTCGCAATCTTCCCAATCACCATTCGCCCATTGCAAAGCAAATTCTTCGTTTGGCCATACTGGTACACAATCATCATCTTCTGTATTTAACATGACACAGCCATGTTCGTCTTTCAGAATCCAAACCTTACGATTCGCCACAATCTCTTTTACGCAGTACTTTAAACGTTGCTCTTCGTTGTAGCGATTAATGGTATCCATCTGCTCTTGGGTCAGTTGCTCAGACATATTCGTCTCCTATTTCCCATAGAAAAATGCCCGCAGCTAGGCGGGCATTTAAAGTATATGCTAGAAAATTAAGCTAGCTCAGTTTGAAGCCAAGGCCAACCTTGCTTCTTACGGCTTAGCGTGTTTTCCATCATTAGCATGCCGTCTTTTTCGTGCTTAACAAGCTTCTCAGCCCACTCACCTTTGTATAGAAGACGAGTTTGAGCAGTCGTGATGTCTGTTAGCATTACAGCAGCGAACGCTAGGTTATCTTTCTCACAACGAGATTCTAGGTCTGCTTCTAGTGCTTCGATCATACCGTCAACTTGCTCAAGAGTTGCAAGTTCAACCTGACCAACCACTACGTCACGACCGTTGAATGGGTAACCTTTAAGGTCTTTCTCAACAAGCTCAGCCGCTGATAGACCTTCGATGTTTGTTTTAGCAATTAGAAGATCTTTAGTGAACGCGTCAACATCTTGTACGTCTGCGATTGCCGCTAGTTCAGCAACGGCATCTTTGTCTTTTTGTGTACAAGTTGGAGAAGCAAAACCTACTGTGTCAGATAGAATTGCTGACATCATTAGCTTAGCAATTTGTGGAGTAATCGCGTGACCTTCAATCTTGAACATGTTGAATAGAACAGTGTTGGTACAACCAACAGGCCAGATCCATGCTTCCATTGGGTTTACTGTCATCACGTCACCTAGACGGTGGTGGTCAACAATACCCGCAATTTCAGCTTCTGCGATATCGTCTGGTGCTTGTGCTAGATCTGAGTAATCTACTAGCCAAACGGTCTCACCCGCAACTGATGTGCGAAGCTCAGGAACTTCAGCGCCAGCAACTTCTAGGATGTGCTGAGTTTCACGGTTGATTTCGCCTTGGCGAATTGGCATAGCTTCAACGCCACGCGCTTTTAGAAGTTCAGTTGCAACGAGTGCACTACAAATACTGTCACTGTCTGGGTTCTTATGACCTACAACTAGAATCATGTTTCTTCCTATTCAAGTCAATTTTATACGCCGCCTAATACAGTTAATTAGGGCGTGTTTGCTCACAAAGGCCGATACTTTACCTGATTTCAGAGAGTTTGACACGAAGAAAAGTTCACAATGCTATTGCGAATAAATCTCATTTACATATAATGATAATTATTCCTATTTGCATTTGAGTAAACGATGAACGCGACCCAATTATTACACTCTGCACAACAGTTGTTTCAGCCTACTCAGTTTCGTTTAGCTTATAAGCGATTGCTGATCCCTATCGTCATGCTCATTTTGCTAGGCAATGAAAATACACGTGACGTTGCTGTACAGACGCTATCCGACTCATTCTGGGCGGTGTCATGCTATGTTGCTGCCACATTGGCTATTTATCATTATCTTTCAAACTTTATGTCGAAAACCAATCGAATTACCGAGCTATACCATCGCTCGCGTAATCATCAGGTTTTCTTTGCTTCTTTATTGGGCGCATTGCCTGGCTGTGGTGGCGCTATTGTTGTGACAACGCAATTTATTAGTGGCCGAGTGGGATTTGGTGCGATTGTCGCGGTACTTACTTCAACAATGGGTGACGCTGCCTTTTTACTTCTTGCCGCCAAGCCAAGTGTAGGATTAGGCGTGGTTGGATTAGGCATTATCGTGGGTACTCTTTCAGGGCTGGTCGTTAATGCTTTTCATGCTGATAACTTTCTGCGACCAGAACCAAAAGAAGCACCTCAGACACATGCTTACTGCCAACACCAGACAGACCGACACACACCCCTTGAACAACGTGCAATCAATCTACAAGGCGCATTTTGGAAATGGCTTATTGTGCCTGCTAGTGTCGTTGCTGTGTTAATGTCTTTCCAAATAGATATTAATCAGTTGCTATCTTTAAAAGCCAACACCATTGAATGGCTGGGCGCTATCTTTGCAGTGATCACAATGTCATTATGGGCGATGACAAAAGAACTTGGCGATTATCAGTCAACGGTCTCTGAAGATGAAAAAATAGTGGACTCACACCCGATTCAAAAAGCAGCACAAGATACGAATTTCGTCAGTGCTTGGGTGATCGTTGCTTTTCTGGCGTTTGAGCTGACGACCTATTTTTCTGGACTCGACCTTGTAGAAACCTTTTCTCATTGGGGAATTTGGATGCCATTAGCTGGCCTAGCCATTGGTATGTTGCCTGGTTGTGGTCCGCAAATTTTAGTCACTAGCCTATACATTTCTGGTGCAGCGCCACTTTCTGCGCAACTGGCCAATGCGATTTCTAACGATGGTGACGCCCTATTCCCCGCCATTGCAATGGCACCGAAAGCTGCTTTGGTCGCGACTATTTACTCGTCCATTCCTGCGTTTATTGTTGGATACGGGTATTACTTTTTATTCGAGTTCTAACGCCCAGAGCATCAAAACGAGAAAGGAGCCGCAATAGGCTCCTTTCTTGATCTTGGTATTAGGCGATTTACTTCACGTTATGCTGTAACGATCGCTTTCGCATTGAGCCCTTTATCCACGCTCACCATTAACAACTGGCAAGGTTCTTGGTTTAGCTTTTCCCCTGTCCAGTAATCATACCAGTCCACCGGTTGATCAGACGTCAGCGTAAATTCCATCGCTCCGTAACTCGCATAATTAAACAAACAATGGAGGTCATTCTTCGTCGTTAGTTTTAAAAACGCGTGATTTAAACTCAAAGCGGTAAACTTTGCAGATTGCTGGTTACGTTGTTGACGTAACATGAGCTTAGCCAGTGTCTTCTTAGCAAACGGCGTAATCTCAGGGAGTGGGTCGCCAGACAGCAGCAAACCGCCACTCGCTAATAACACCGTGCGATGAAATTCATACTCTTCTCTGGATGCAGATTGATTAGCTAATGAAGTGAACGTGGCGCAATCCGGGTCAATTTGCCACAATTTTCGATGCTGCCAACTACGGTAAAAGGTTTCTTTGGCTATCTGTTCGAATCGACGACTATGACGCTCTACATCGTCAGAAACACGCATTGCATCCACAAGCCCCAGAGATGGCCACATTGGCGCGTTGCAACCTAAAAGCCAAGCATCACCAGCGCCTTTGGCAATCGCTTCCATTCCTAAGCGATACGCCTCAACGCCTGTAATACCAGATTGTTTACGAACACCTTTTAAGGTGCCCCAATAGTTCGCGTCTAGCTTGAACAACTCAACGCACCACTCTTGTCTCATGACAGAGACTACATTCGTCAGATGGTCTTGTACTTCTGGGTTTGAGGTATCGAGTATGTACCAAGGCGTGCATCGCCAACCACCGTATGTGACATCTTCTGCTTTAAGTAAACCACCATCCTTGTGGCGAACAAACCAATCTGGATGCTGTTTGAAGATCTCCGACTCAGGCTGAGCAATAAAGGGCGCCATCCAAATCGCCGGCTTTTTGCCTTTTGCACGGATACTATGAATGAGCTCTTTTACGCCACCAGAAAACTTATCTGATGGGGTTAACCAATCGCCCATAAAGGCTTGATAGCCATCATCCAGAAGTACCCACTCTAGGTCTTCGAGCTTATCTTGCATGCAATCAACGTTCTGCATGATGTTTTGCTCTGTCACGTCTGCGTAGTACGCGTACCACGAACACCAACCAACAGGCGCATCTTGTGTCACACCTTGGCGAACAGGATGATGCTTTGCAATCATCTCGCCATAGGTTTGATAAAGCTCGGACAGTGATTGACCACAGAGTACCGCCACGGATTCAAGTTGATTACTTTCCCAATCCGCCACTTGAGTCAACTCACCATCAATTGCGGCTGATAAAACCCAATGCCCATCACGCAGTACAACATCAAAATAGCCAGCAAAGCGATGACATGATGTGAAGCCAAATAATGTGTAGCCCGCTGAACCTTCCACCACTAAATAGTTGTAATAACGCTTAGGGGCATCTTTAGGGTAGATTCGATAAGAAGGATTATTGTCTGGGCAGCGACCAATATCAACGGGGTGATTGATCGTTCCCGCCGTTTGCGCCAACATTTGAAAACCATCCCCAATTACGTTGGCCTCGTGCTCGTACAAAAACGGCATTTCGAATAACACTTCACGGTCCGTAAAGGTTTTATTGTGAAGGCCAGCAAAAGAAAAATGTAATTGATTACCTTCGACTTCAACTTGGAAGTCATTGTTACTCACAGTGATCTCAGTGTGATTTGCTAATTGAATGCTCTGAGCCATAAAGAGTCTACTCACTTAATTATTATTGTTTAGCTTGGCGCATTATCTCCTGCTTGTCTCACCCAATTCGTTACCATCATCACGAATACCAGTCTCGTTTAACGTTATGAAGTTACTATTGAGACAACGCTCACTGAAATTTTGATAAAAAAATACCAGCCCTGAGGCTGGTATTTGGATTTATGCAAACTGCACTAATTAAGCAACTTCGATCGGACCACCAAATGAAGTGACTGGCGGCACTTTACCTGTGAACTTCTCGAAGTCTACGATACATGTGTTCGCAGAAGTCGCCTGTGCAAGCTCAGAAGAACCGATGTCTTGCGTTAGCGTGTTAGGATCACCGTAGGTACAGATTGCGCCTTCTTTCTCGTTTAGAGGACCGTACCACGCACCTTCTTCGATACGAATAACGCCACGTGGGTAGCTGTCAGTCAAAACAGCACCAGCTAATAGCTGACCACGACCGTTGAATACACGTACCAAATCACCATCTTTGATGCCTTTTGCTTTGGCATCCGCTGGGTTGATGTAAACCGGCTCACGACCTTGTACCGCGTAAGTCGCGCGGAACTCTTCAGACTCACACATTTGAGAGTGCAGACGCTTATCAGGGTGGCAAGACTGCAACCAGAATGGGTATTTATCTGAACCAGGACCACCGTGTGAACGCTCTGATTTTTCGAACCACATTGGGTGCTCTTGACAGTGTTCGTAACCGTAACGGCCGATCTTACGAGACGTGATCTCGATGAAGCCAGACGGCGTACCTAGTGGATTCAGCTCAGGGTCTTTACGGAAGTCCGCATGACGAACCCAAGGTTTACCTTCACCGAAGTCTAGTACGCTCTTCTCCCAGAACTCGTTGAATTCTGGCATTTCAAACTTACCTTCGTTCGCTTTTTTACAATCGTTGTAAAGGCTTTCGATCCATTCCATCTCACTCATACCACGAGTGTATTCTTCGCGGCGACCAAAACGCTGAGTGAGTTCACTCATGATTTGGAAATCAGGCTTAGATTGGAACAATGGATCAACGAGGCGATGCATCGCAATCAGACCTTTGTTCGAGTATGAACCGTATACGTCGATGTCGTTACGTTCCCATTGCGTACACGCCGGTAGAACGATATCTGAGAAACGACATGTTGCAGTCCAAGCAAACTCGATCGTTACAACCGTTTGAAGTTTGCGGAACGCTTTCTTCATGCGGTTACGATCTTGATGGTGGTGCCATGGGTTACAACCCGAGATAACCATCATCTTGAAGTCTGGCAGTTTCACTTTACCGCCGTTGTAGTTGATCTCTTTGCCAGGTTCTAGCAGACAGTCGATCCAACGTGCAACTGGGATAGTACGACTGTAACCGTTAAAGTCGTTGTTGTCCCACTTCGGTTTCATACCTTGGTCAAGGTTACGAGGGAAACCACCAGGGCCCGCGAAACCAGTAGAAGGCACACCGATACTTGAGTAATGGTGACCGTAAGAGATACCACCGCCAGGTAGACCGATTTGACCAACCATTGCAGCAACCACAGCCGCTGCCCAGTATGGCTGCTCACCGTGCTCTTGACGCTGGATACACCAACCCATTAGGATCTGTGTACGACCGCTGACTAGCATGCGTGCGAATTCACGGATCTTGTCCGCTTTCACGCCACAAATCGCTGCTGCCCATTCAGGCGTCTTCTCTACTTTGTCTTTTGTCTTACCTTGAACGTATTGAATGAACTCTTCAAAGCCTAGACAGTAAGTATCAATGAATTTCTTATCGTACAGGTTTTCGTTGTACAACACGTGTGCCACAGCGAGCATGAACGCTACGTCTGTCAGCGGGTTGATGTACAAGTGATCGTTCTCTAAGTAGCGCTGAGTTTTGTTCTTCACTGGGTCTACAGATAGAACGTTGATCTCACCTTTCGCCACTTTTTCTTTTAGTTGTGCAAGGTACTTAAACGACTCATGCGTTTCACAGTTCCAACCTACTTGAAGGTTTTTCACTGGGTCGTTAGCCCAAAGAACGATGTTGTCAGAGTTTTCTAGGATCTCAGACCAAGACGTACCTTGTGCGTAAACTTCGGTTGAACCTAGCACGTAAGGCATAATGGTTTGGCCTGCACCCGTCGAGTAGTCACCTACTTTCGTGATGAAGTTGCCGTGCATACCCACTGCACGTTGCATGTGCGCGGTACAGTTGTTAAATGAACCCGTTTGGTTCCAACCTGTTTGACCTGCATGCAGCGCCCATGGGCCGTAGTCTTTTTGAATACGTTCTAGCTCACGGTAGAACAAGTCTAGCGCTTCATCCCAAGTTACTCGGATGAAACGGTTGTTACCGCGAGTATCCGCGCTGTATTTGTGTTTCTTCAACCAATCTAGACGAACCATTGGGTAACGAACACGTGAAGGGCTGTAGATAATACCCTTAATGCCGTTCAACATTTCTGTTGGGTTTTTGTCTAGCTCTAGCGGCTTGATCTCTTGAACTTTACCCGCGTAGATGTGGGCGCGGAACGCGCCCCAGTGAGAACCGGTTACTTTCCAAGTACCTGTCGTCTCAATGGCATTTGCAGAGGCGGACGCCAATAAGCTAGGACCAATTACTGACGCTGCACTTGTGGTTGCTACACCTTTAAGAAAACTTCTTCGTGTAATAGCCATTTAAAATTACTCCAATCCGACGCTTATTAGTGGTGACCTTCAGCATAATCTGAAGAGTGTTTCTGTAGATACTTCAAGATCAGTGCTTCACTGTCTGTATCTAGGTTAACGAACGCCAACATACCGTCGAACATACCTGGCCAGGTGTTCGCGTCGAAGTGCGCTTCCGCAGGTTGAGTGTGACATACAGAACAATTGGTCTTGTAGGCTTCACGAGATTTTTCCCAAACAGGATTGATGTCGTTCAGCATAGACTCTTTCTTAATCCATACTTTCGCCGCTACTTTTTCCCAAGGAAGGCCTGTTAGCTCATCCACTTTTTTCTCACCAGTCGTCACAATGTTGCTGTCTGTTGCTGCTTCTTTCATCAGAGACGCAGTCGCAATGTTCTTACCGAAGTCTTCTTGAATTACACGACCAAAACCTTTTGCTTTGCGCCAACCGTCAATTTCGATCTCAACAAACTCGCCTTTGTCTTCAAGAACTTTAACGGTCGATGCAGGATTAAGAAGACCAGCTTCTTTACTGCCTTGCGCATCAAAGTAAATTGGTAGGTGACGAACGCTCACGAGTTGCTGACCAACGCCGTAATCCGTGTTAGAAGTCATACCCTCTAGATCACCCACGATACCGCCAATGCTGTCCATGCCTGCTGGTAGGTTGTGCGCAATACCCTTGTGACAGTCAACACAGCTTTGATCTTTCTCAGCGGCTTGCTTCATTTGGATACGAGCGGTTGGAGACATTTGCTCGAAATCCATCGATTCGTAGTTGTGACAGTTTTTACACTCCAGAGATTTGTTTGCCGAGAAACGATCCCATTCGTGTTTAGCAAGTTCGATACGACGCTCTTCGAACACACCCGGTTCGTCGTAGTTGCCAAATACTTGTGCAAATACTTCTTTGGAAGCTTGCATCTTACGAGCGATCTTATCTGTCCAGTTATGTGGAACGTGACAATCAGGGCAGGTAGCACGAACACCAGAGTGGTTTTTCCAGTGCACCGTTTCTTGTAGCTCAACGTACACGTTGTCACGCATTGTGTGACAACTAATACAGAATTCTTCTGTGTTGGTTGCTTCTAGAGCGGTGTTAAAGCCACCCCAAAAGATAACACCAGCAATAAAGCCGCCCATAGTCAGCACACCTAGGCTGATATGTACAGCTGGGCGCGTCATGGTACGCCACAGTTTAATGATTAATGATTTCATTATTTGCTCTCTTAAAATCTTTTCAAAAGTGTGGTTATGAGCTCACTGGCTTACATGCCGTGCGCGCCTGGAGGTCCAAAGAAGAAGACTTGCAACATCCAAACGATGAACCCGTAGCCGCCAACAAAGGCCACACTCAGAATTGGGAAGAGAACAACTGCAATGAAGAGGAACGACTTCCACTCCAGGGAGCGTTTTTCACCACTCTCAATTTTATTAACATCACTCATACATTTGCCTATTTTGTATCTAGTGTTATTGAAAAGCCCGCGTAACCAAGCTTAAGTTTTTTACAATCTCTAATGGAAAATGTTAGACCATACTAATAGTAGGGTTCAATCAAATAAGCGACCTCAGACCTTGTAATTCAACACTTTTTTGAGCTCATCCAGAGATATGATGGATTGATGTTATTTATTAAAAAACATGAACAGATGTGACAAAATAAGTCTTTTAAGGAGTTGTTAAATAACCAACATTTAAGAAACATCGATCACATTTAAATCGTAATTACCATGCCATAAATCGACTTAAAAACTCCGAAAAAGATAACCACTTGTAAACAGAATGCTGCGTATTAATGTCTAAAATAGCACTCAAGGTTTACTTTAAGAACAGCAAAAAGTGCACATAGTGGTTCATATAAAGGGGAGGCTTAGATACAATTATTCGCGTATTTTCAAGGAGCGATTATGGATAACGTGGTGGATATAAGCTGGGTCAAACTGGCACTGTTTGGTTTGATTTTATTGGTCCCCTTCTTTATCAATGCCCGCTACAAATTAGGGATAGCAAAAGACACCATAATCAGTGTTATCCGAATGACACTTCAGCTCATATTGATTGGCGTGTATTTAGAATATCTTTTTCAATTAAACAGCTTACTTGTCAATATACTTTGGCTTGCCATCATGCTACTGATTGGTGCCAGCTCAATTGCGGGAAAAGCTCGCTTACCTAAAAAACCACTTATGCTTCCGCTACTAACGGGCCTTACCTGTGGTCTAATACCACTTCTGATAGCAATTACAGCAGGCTTAGTGCAACCATCCCCTATTTACAATGCGCAGTACATGATCCCACTTGCTGGTATGTTATTGGGTAACAGCTTGAGTAGTAATATCATCGCTCTTCAGAATTTGTTTACGGCTTTTGAGCAGAGACAAGCAGAATATGAGGCTGCAATCTCACTTGGAGCCTCTCCTCGCTACGCATCCTTCCCCTTCATTCAGGAGGCTCTTAGAAAGTCCCTTGCCCCGACTTTAGCTTCTATGGCCACTACAGGGCTGGTTACCTTACCGGGTATGATGACCGGTCAAATTCTAGGTGGCGCGAGCCCGATGGTTGCGATTAAATACCAGTTAGTAATTATGCTGGCTATTTTCGTTATGTTGAGTGCCTCCGTAACCATAACGTTAGAAATGACACTGCGCTGGGTACAAACCAAAGAAGGCCGAATCAAGATAAAAATCGAGCAACCCGAATCGACCAAAACTCACGGTTAGTTGGCGCTTGTGGGTAAAGCCCGTTAAACAACTTATGTTGCCAAGTCGAACGTACTTATAACTGAATAACTCAACTATTCTTCGAGCACTCATCAAGACGCTTTCAGATGAAAAGTCAGGTAGAATTCTTTTTGATATAAGCCTCTAATTTTATGAAATTTTCTTTGTAAGTTTAGATACGCACGACCTTTGATACAGGTTATCCACAGAAAATGTGGATAAGCCCCCAAAACCTATACGCAACCAGAAACATAGCAACATAAGTGATCAATCGAATCGTCATGCATTGATCACGTGACTGACATGTTCTAATTTTAAAGTAAAGGCAGTGACCACAAACTTGGAGAGACGTACATGGATGTCTTAATGATCAAAGAAAATTACGATGAACTCCTGTCCGATGCACCTCTGGATTGGCTAGTTCAAGAACCAAAGGAAGTAACTTCTCATTGGCTCCCAACCGATTTTGGCATCAACGAAGAGTTGATTTAGCATGACTCGACTTATTTGGCATTTGCAGAGACAAATAAAAAGAAAGGCGAACCATCTGGTTCGCCTTTCTTGTGATCTTCTAAACTTATCGCAAATGGTTATCTTCATCGCGTAGATAAATCATCCAATACCACATGCCAACAAATACGCCACCACCAATAATGTTTCCTATCGTAACAGGAATTAGGTTGTTTACGATGAACCCCATCATGTTTAAGTCCGCGTAGTTTGCAATATCTACCCCTGTCATTTGCCAAAACGCTTCTGGCGCAAAGTACTTAATACCAATCGCCATAGGAACTTGGAACATATTCGCAATACAGTGCTCAAAACCTGCCGACACGAACATAGCCACAGGCAAAATCATGACCGCTATTTTATCTGTCAATGTTCGCCCACTAAACGTCATCCAAACTGCAATACAAACTAATACGTTACACATAATGCCAAGCGCAACAGCAGCAAAGAAACCATGATGTAATTTGTGTTGGGAGATCGCCATCGCGTTAAGACCAACTTGGCCATGATCAAACATATATTGCTTGGTAACTAGCATACAGGCCACGAGCAAAATGGCCCCAACCATATTGCCAAAGTAAACCACCAACCAGTTTTTGATAAGTGCTTGCCAAGAGATTTTTCCACTCGCACGCGCAACTAGTGTTAGCACAGAGCTAGTGAAAAGCTCGCCGCCAGTAACCACCACCAAAATCAAACCAAGGCTAAATGCCAGACCACCAATGAGTCGTGTAATGCCCCAAGGCAGCTCGCCTGCGCCTGTCGTTACTGTGGTATAGAAGATGAAAGCAATACCAATATGAAGCCCCGCAGAAATGGCGAGCAGAAAAGATTTGATTGGAGCTTTCGTTGCTTTGCCTACCCCCACTTCAGCCGCGCGTTCCGCAGCTTGTGGCGGTAATAGTGAGTCAAACTGATTAAAGTTCATTCTGGTGTAACATTTAGAAACATTTAAAGAGGCGCGGATAATCGCTCTATTTCCCTATTTTTTCAAGTGCTATTTGGCGTGTTTACTAAAATCGTTGTTATTGGGAGATCAAGCAATAAATAGCGCCTATCATTCGCTACCGTAAGTATCATTGATACTTAACAAGTATTCGGCCTTTCGAACAAAGATCCTGCGTTATATCAGCCTGATAGCGCCATACTTAACACTTCTTGTCGTTGAATGTTGCCCAACGCTACTTTTCAGACTAGCTTGGTAAAAAAAGCGCAAAGGAATCATTTATGAAATATTCAGCTGAACATATCGCCGAATTGAATCTACTTCTTCAGTTCGACCTAAGTAGTGCTGCAACTGGTATTAAAGTTCATACAGACGCGTCAGAAGAAATGCAGGCAGCCGTTGCTCGTCTATATGAGAAGCAACTTTGTACACAGCCTGACGGTGGTTATCTAACAGACGAAGGCATTGAAGTTGCAGAACATGCAGATAAGATTTTAAGAGTTTTGTCTGTGTAATTTGAACAAAAAACGCCACCGAACTCGGTGGCGTTTTTTAGTCCTATATTTTTCCTGTCGATGCCTGCGGCAATAATCGCTTTTTCATTTTGCTAAATGGTTGAACCTTGTCATACAACCAGTTAAAACCAGTAGCATAAAATAGGAAGAAAACGAGGAAGCCGGCTTCCAGCATCAGAGCTTGAAGAAGCGTAATTTCTAAGAACCAGGCAATCACAGGTAGAGAGATAAAGATCAATCCTCCCTCGAAACCAACAGTGTGTCCAAGCCGCATCGCTAAACTTCGCTCAGCTCGATTGCCACCAAACCACTTATCAAAGTACAAGTTGTAGATGTAGTTCCATATCACGGTATACATGCTCAACCCGACCCCAACCAACGCAAGATCACTAGAGCCCTTTCCAGTGATCAATGAAGCCGCTGGTACAATAATCGCGAGTGCGATTAACTCAAAAAGTACTGCATGAAAAATTCGTTCGTTACGAGTCATATTTCTCTGTCCAAATAGTTCTACTCAATGCTTAGAATTTTATCTATTATTTAGATAACCAAAAGTTAGATACCATCGGTTTAAGCGATATGTTTACCATCGAACAACTGCAAGCTTTTATTGCTACATCAGAAGCAGGATCATTTTCAGGAGCAGCTAGAAAACTGGGGCGAGCTCAATCTGTAGTGAGCCAGCACATCATGAATATGGAGATCGACTGTGGCGTTGAGCTTTTTGATCGATCAGGCAGGTACCCTAAATTAACTGAGAATGGCCTCGCGCTCGTACCTTATGCACAAGCAACAATCAGCCAACTCGACCGCCTAAACAATAGGGCATCGCAGCTCTTTTCCACGCCAACGAACAAATTAGTCTTAGCTATTGATGAAGGGATTCCTCTGACTCGCTTGCCGGATGTGCTAAAGAAGTTAGAGCAACGCTTTCCACACTTACAAGTTGAATGCTTAACGGCATCAAGCCCTGATATCATTGAATTGGTTAAGTCGGAACGCGCCACGACTGGGATTATTTTGAGTGATTTACAAATGCCAAGGCACATCGATTTCACCAATCTTGGCAATATTGCATTTGATGTCTATGTCTCTTCAACGCATCCTTTAGCAAAGCAGCAAATCACTCACATTGATCAACTAAAACAACATCGTCAATTGGTCATACGATCCAAAAGTGCAGAGCCATGTGGTCTCAATCAAGCATTTAGCCCAGATATCTGGTACGCTGATAACTACTATATTTTGTTGGAATTGGCGAATAAAGGGTTTGGTTGGTGCTTTCTACCACAGCATTTAGTCGCGTATTCACCTAATACATTAAAAAAAGTTGGGGATGATTTCACAAAACTGGCTTGGCAAGTCAATGTTGACCTTATTCAGCACCAGAAATGGCATTCAGATCCCCTCCATCAACAAGCCAAAGCAGAACTGCTCAACCTATTCGGGCAGACATAAGTAAGTAGGAAGACCCAAATGGCAAATACATTGATCGTAGGTGCAGGCTGGCTCGGAACTCCGCTAGCAGAAACATTGATGAAAGATGGACACTATGTTGTCGTCACTCGTCGTAGCCAAACTCGATTAAAAGAGTTACCCACCTCATTAACTCACTCCGCATTGTTCGATTTCAATCAATTGAACGCCACAGCACGGCTAGATGAGCTGCTCAAACAGCATCAAATTACGCACGTTATCGGTGCTTTTCCTCCAGGATTTCGTAAAGGACGCGGTCAAGAATATGCACAGCAATGGCAAATACTTGCCAACGCAGCTAAGCAAAACAACGTTGAAAAACTTCTCATGATCAGCTCTACCACGGTTTACCCTAACCTTGCTTCCGATATGGAAGAAGCTGACGCGTCACTCTCTTTAGCAGCCGAAAGCCCTTATTTCTCTGACAATGCACGTATTATGCTTCAAGCAGAGCAGCATGTTATCGACTCGAATATTAACTTTGTTATTCTACGTTGTAGCGGATTAATCGGGCCAGATAGACACCCATCTCGCTTTGCAGCAAGGCTTCAACAAGTTAGTCGTAAAGCACCAGCTAATATGCTTCATCAAGATGATGCTGTCTCGGCTGCGAAATTTGCCTTAGGCAATTTAAGCAACCAAGTCATTAACGTTACGACACCTCATACTGTCAGCAAGGCTGAGTTCTACCAAGCTGCCATAAACAAAATCGGAAGTGAGATACCTCTTCCACCCGTCACAGAGCAAGCTGACAAGCGTATTCTTGCTGACAAACTACTCTCACTTGGTTATCGATTTCACTTCAATTCAACTTTGGATGCGCTATGAGACTCTATAGACATATAGAAACGCTTTGGGATTACATGCAACTCAAACATAAACTGAAGCCTGCGGACTGTTTGTTTGTGATGTGCAGTAATGATGTGCGTGTAGCGGAGCACGCTGCCAAGCTCTACCACCAAAAGTTGGCACCTTTGATTGTATTTTCAGGGGGTGAAGGTCGCTTCACAGATGGACTGTTTGAAAAAAGCGAAGCAGAAACCTTTGCCGAGATTGCAAAGATGTCGGGCGTTCCAAGTGAAGCAATTTTGCTCGAAACTGAATCCACAAACAGTGGAGAAAATGTTCGCTTTACTGAGCAACGATTAAAAGAGGAAGGAAAACAGTGTTCCTCGTTTATTCTGGTACAAAAACCGTTTATGGAGCGTAGAGCAATCGCGACATTTGAAAAACAGTGGCAGTCACCCTACACTCAGCTCCAAGTAAGCTCTGCGGCTCTTCCATTTTTTGAATACATTAATGAAGACATGCCATTAATGATGGTGCTAGAAGCACTAATGGAAGATTTCTCTCGCGTAAAAAGCTATCCAGAGAAAGGATTTCAAACCGAGCAGAACATCCCTCAGCAAGTCGAATCTTCTTACCAGGTTTTACTCGAGCGGTTTGGTTTTGACTTAGTCTAACTTTTTCTAACCGACAACAAAAAGCCACCAAGTTCGGTGGCTTTTCTGTATCAATACGGCTTATTTACCGAGTGCTTCTTTGTAATGTTGGCGGCATACGGAGACATACTTATCGTTACCGCCGATCGCAACTTGATCGCCTTCTTTAATTGCCACGCCGTGTTCATCGGTACGAATAACCATATTCGCTTTGCGGCCGCAATGGCAGATTGTTTTGAGCTCAACCAGCTTGTCTGCCCAAGATAATAGATACTTACTGCCTTCAAAAAGTTCGCCTAGAAAATCGGTGCGAAGGCCGTAACACAATACTGGAATATGCAACTTATCAACGACTTCAGTAAGTTGATAAACTTGTTCTTTCGACAAGAACTGACACTCATCAACAAGAATACAGTGACGTTTTTCAACCTCATTCAGAGCTGCGATCTCCTGATACAAATTGGTATCCTGACGAAATAAATGTGCGTCAGATTGAAGACCAATACGAGAGCTCACTTTACCGACACCAAAACGATCATCTAGCGCAGC
>NZ_JADDYG010000517.1:39157-40056 GCF_015163535.1 Vibrio sp. OPT46
CCTGCGATCTCTTGATACAAATTGGTATCCTGACGAAATAAATGTGCGTCAGATTGAAGACCAATACGAGAGCTCACTTTACCGACACCAAAACGATCATCTAGCGCAGCCGTAAAAATAACTGGCGTCATGCCGCGTTCTTGATAGTTGAAAGAGGATTGAAGAAGCGTTGTTGATTTACCCGCATTCATTGCTGAGTAATAGAAATACATCTGAGCCACAGAGCATTACCTAAAGTTAAAGTTTTAATTTATGGAAATGGAAAATAAAAGGGCTGAATTATCAGCCCTTTAAAAATGAAAATTCAATTACTTACGACGCCACGTTGTGCCTTCTGGACCATCTTCCAGAACAATGCCCATTTCGGTCAGCTTGTCACGAGCCATATCTGCATTCGCCCAATCTTTCGAAGCACGAGAGTCGTTACGCAGCTTGATCAGAGCTTCGATTTCAGCCACTTCATCATCGTTACCCGCATCACCTTTTAGGAAGGCTTCAGGATCTTGGTGAAGAATACCGATCACGTCAGCTAGTTCACGCATTAGCGCACCGAGTTCGCTCGCTTTCTCTAGGTTTTCTGTTTTCAGACGGTTAACTTCGCGCGCCATGTCGAACAGAACTGAGTACGCTTCTGGTGTGTTGAAGTCATCGTTCATCGCTGCAGTGAAGCGAGATACGTATTCTTCACCACCAGCAGGCGCAGCATTTAGATCCAAACCACGTAGAGATGTGTACAGGCGCTCAAGCGAAGCACGTGCTTGGTTTAGGTTATCTTCGCTGTAGTTTAACTGGCTACGGTAATGACCAGACATTAGGAAGTAACGCACTGTTTCAGCATCGTAGTGACCAAGAACGTCACGGATAGTAAAGAAGTTACCTAGAGATTTAGACATCTTCTC
>NZ_JADDYG010000517.1:40242-44667 GCF_015163535.1 Vibrio sp. OPT46
GGACCCCATGGTGACTCCCACGTTGGTTCACCCGGCTTAGACATCTTCCAAAGTACAAAGTCTAGAGGGCTGCGTTTTGCTGTTTCGATATCAACGCGCGCGCCAGCTTGAAGCTGATCAAGGTCTTGCTTAGAAAGCTTGCCGTATTCGTTGAACTTACCCACTTCAAACATTACGTCACCGTTATCTGCAACGTATGCAAAACCGCGCTCGATTAGCTTCTCAACCAATTCGATGATTTCAGCAATAAACTGTGTCGCACGAGGTTCAACGTCCGGACGTTTCATGTTCAGCGCATCAAAATCAGCGTGCATTTCACTAATCAAACGCTCAGTCAATGAATCGCAAGACTCACCGTTTTCTGCGGCACGTTTGATGATCTTATCGTCGATATCTGTGATGTTACGTACAAACGTCAGATCATAGCCCAAGTAGCGAAGGTAACGTGATACAACGTCAAAAGAGACAAAAGTGCGACCGTGACCAATGTGACAGAGATCGTAGATGGTAACTCCACAGACATACATACCGACTTTGCCAGCTGTAATTGGTTTGAATTCCTCTTTCTGTCTTGTGAGTGTGTTATATATCTTTAACATGATCTCTATCTATGATTGTGAATGAATAAAGGAAGATGAGTATATCAACTCCAACCTAGTTAGGTAATAGCAATTAACCGATAAAACGATAATCGGCTAAACTTCAAGCACAAAACGAAGAATTTCCTCTTCCTGAGTTTTTAAAGCACTAGAACTTAGGCTAGAATCTCGGGCTCAACACAACACAGTAAAGGAAAGTAGCATGATCACCCTTCACACTAATTTTGGTGACATCAAGATTCAACTAAACGAAGAGAAAGCGCCAGAGACAAGCGCAAACTTCCTTCAGTACTGCCGCGACGGTTTCTACGACAACACGCTTTTCCACCGTGTTATTGACGGCTTCATGATCCAAGGTGGTGGTATGGAGTCTGGTCTACGTGAAAAAGCGACTCGTGCACCTATCAAGAACGAAGCAAACAACGGCCTTAGCAACAAAGTGGGTACACTTGCTATGGCACGTACTATGGAGCCGCATTCAGCAAGCTCTCAGTTCTTCATCAACGTAAACAACAACACGTTCCTAGACTTCCGTAGCGAAAGCCTAGACGGTTGGGGTTACTGTGTGTTCGGTGAAGTAATCGAAGGCATGGACATCGTAAATAAGATCAAAGGCGTTAGCACTGGTTCTTACGGCATGCACCAAGACGTACCTCTAGAAGACGTAGTAATCACTGGTACAACAATTGAAGAGTAATTCTTAGGAATTATTTTTAAAAGATAAGTTAATGGGGAGGCATAGCTTCCCCTTATTTCTATGACGACATTATTTATTTCCGATCTTCACCTTACCCCATCACGTCCTGATATCACGGAATGTTTTGTGACGTTCATGCGAACAGAAGCAACAAAAGCTGATGCACTTTATGTACTCGGCGATCTGTTTGAGTTCTGGATTGGTGACGATGACAACACCCCTTTTGCAGACCAAATCCGTGCAGAGTTTAAAGCACTGACGGATGCGGGTGTGCCAACTTTTTTCATCCAAGGCAATCGAGATTTTTTACTCGGCAAACGCTTTTGCAAAGAAACCGGTATGACATTACTCGACGATGTCTGCACGATTGATCTTTATGGTCAAAAAGCCGTAATCCTACATGGCGATACGCTCTGCATTGACGATGTGAAATACCAAGAGTTTAGAAAAACCGTTCACAAGCCATGGCTACAATGGTTGTTTAACCGTATTCCTTGGTTCATCAAGAAGAAAATTGTCTCAAAAGTTCAATCCGATATTCGTGATGATAAAATGAGCAAGTCATTAGATATCATGGACGTCAACCAAAATGAGGTCGAGAAAGTAATGTCTCAGAACTGCGTCAACTTAATGATTCATGGTCACACACATCGCCCGAACACACATTTTTTTGACGTTGATGGCGTTAAAAAGACCCGAATTGTTTTAGGGGATTGGTATACGCAAGGCTCAGTTTTAAAAGTAAATTCTGATAGTTTTGACCTACAAACGAGACCGTTCATACAGAATTTGCGTTAAGCATGTAGAGCGTGTAGAAGATTCACGCTCAAGTCGTAGATATTTTGTAAAAAATCGCTATTATCATAATACTAAGTTAAACAGAACGAAGTACCTAATTGAAGTATTCTTACGTAGCTCGCCAACCGATTCTGGATAGAGAAAAACGAACCATAGGTTACGAACTCCTCTTTCGAGACGGCCCTAAAAATACCTTCCCTGAAGTAGAACCAGAGCTGGCTACTAGTCGACTGCTATCCGATCATTTTTTGTCGACGCATTACAACACATTAGGAAACAAACTTGGCTTTGTTAACTTTCCGCATCAAAGCTTGGTGAACTTGGTCCCAACTTTGTTTCCTAAAGAATCTCTCGTCATTGAAGTCCTTGAAGACTGCCAACCGACAGAAGAACTGTTAGAAGCCATCAAGCACCTTCATGAGTGCGGGTACAAAATTGCTCTGGATGATTTTGTTCCGACGAAAGCTTGGAAGCGTTTTCTTCCATACGTTTCCATGATCAAGTTTGATATTAGACTTGTGCCGATCAAGAAAGCTGCCATTTTTATTCAGGCGTTGAGCCCATTTAAAATCGACTTTCTTGCGGAAAAGGTAGAGACCTATGAAGAGTTCGAGCAAGCTCTAGAAGCCGGTTTTAACTATTTTCAAGGGTATTTTTTTAGCAAACCTGAGATGATCCAGAAAAAACGGTTGAACCCCGCGTTTCTTACCGTCATCCAGCTTTGTAAAGAGATTGCAGATAAGCCCATCGACTTCAATGAGGTTGAACGTCTGTTTTCGATTGATGTGACGCTGTCATACAAGCTGCTTACTTACGTAAATTCAGGCTATACATTAACGACTAAGATCAAATCGTTCAGACAGGCGCTTATTTATCTGGGTGAAGAGCGACTACGACGCTTTATTTCCTTAGTTGCAATTGCCTCCGTTCAAGAAGATAAACCTGACTCTCTTTACTCTTTAGCGATTCAGCGTGCACGAATGTGTGAACTGCTACTTAGTCAAATGAACACTAGGTATGACCCTGGGCAGGCTTTTTTGACAGGCATGTTTTCTTTACTCGGATCTTTGCTCGATCAACCGCTCTCGGATGTCATTGAAGATATCCCCGTTGACGAAGATATAAAACTCGCATTAACCAGTCGAAAAGGCGTACTTGGTCACTTACTTTCGATGACGATCGCCTATGAACAAGCGGACTGGGAGTTAGCCGAGCGATATTGCACCGTTCTTAAATTAACCGAACCTCAATTAGCGGACGCTTTTAATCAATCGACGGAATGGGCTCAAGAACTGCTGTCTCAAACGCCCTAAATCGCTATAATGCCTCACCTCCAGCCTCGCAATTGTGAGGTTGTTTGTTTTTACCGCTTAATTAATCGAGATTTCATTTTATGGCTTCTTCTTGCCCTTGCGGATCTAACCGCACCTACCAACAGTGTTGTGAAATTGCCCACAACAACCATGCTGACGTCACCACTCCAGAGCAGTTAATGCGCTCTCGTTACAGTGCGCATGTGTTAGGTCTAGTCGATTACGTGGTGAACACGTACCACCCAAGCTGTAATGCAGAAGAGCAACGTGAAGGCATTGCCCAATCTATCGACAGCGATTGGTGCAAACTTGAAGTTGTAAAAACAGAAGCTGGCAGTAATGACAATGAAGGCTTTGTCGAATTTAGCGCTTATTTTGATGAAGACGGCAAGCGCTACTGTATGACAGAGCGTTCTCGCTTTGTAAAAGAAAATGGGCTTTGGTACTACATTGACGGCACGTTTCCAGAAGAAGAGCTAGAAGAAGAACCAGAACAAGATCCTCGCCTAAACCAACCAGTGAGTAGCCTAAAAGTAGGTCGTAACGACCCGTGTATCTGTGGAAGCGGTAAGAAATTTAAGAAGTGTTGTGGGTAAGATCATCCACTCCTAGCTTATTGAGCTCTCTTTAATGAAATTCCTGATCTCGCCTAGGCTCGTTGGAGTGACGTGAATATATGTACCTGTTTGAAGTAAATAACTCTACTGCAAGCACCATTAGAAAATATACCGTCATTCTGAACAGCGAGGAACGAGTGTGATTCAGAATCTAATCGCTACTAGCACTGTTGCCGGTTTTTACCCCGAATCAAGAACACTAAATTAAAAAAGCCCCTAGGCTCGAGAGCATAGGGGCTTTCACTTATCTATAGCAAGCTTACTTATGACGCTCTTTCAGTTTGTTCACTACGTCATTCATCGATAAGCCTTGGTCTTGAAGCAATACCATTAAGTGGTAAATCAAATCCGCAGATTCACACACTAACTCCGCCTTATCGCCCGACGTCGCCGCAAGCGCG
>NZ_JADDYG010000517.1:44717-45446 GCF_015163535.1 Vibrio sp. OPT46
AACGCCTTCTTCGCCCACTTTTTGCGAAATACGCTTGGTGCCACGGGCATAAAGACTGGCAGTATAAGAGGAATCTGGGTCGGCACTCTTGCGGGCAGCCAATAGCTGCTCAAGTTGATGAAGCCACACCATTTGTGACTCCTCTTGAGGGTCCACATCCCAGCAAGTTGTGTTACCCAAGTGACACGTAGGACCAATGGGATTCACTTTCACCAGTAGCGTATCGTTGTCGCAATCGAGCTGCATGTTCACTAGTTGCAATACGTTGCCAGAAGTCTCACCTTTCGTCCAAAGACGTTGCTTGGTACGAGAGAAAAACGTCACTTGACCCGTTTCGCCCGTTTTTGCCAACGCATCTTGGTTCATGTAACCCATCATCAGCACTTGGCTTGATTGGAAATCTTGTACGATGGTAGGTACCAGACCATCCACCTTTTCCCAGTTGATTCGCTCAGCTAGCGAACTTACTTCGGCGGCTTTCACACTCATAGTCGTACCTCAATGCCTTGTTGTTTCAAATACTGCTTTAGTTCACCAATGTTGATGACTTGCTTGTGGAATACCGATGCGGCAAGCGCGCCATCCACATTGGCTTTTTGGTATGCTTCCGCAAAGTGCTCCATAGCACCCGCGCCACCCGATGCAATCAGCGGTACATTACATACTTCGCGCACCATATTCAGTTGTTCGATATCGTAGCCGTTACGCACACCGTCTTGGTTCATCATG
>NZ_JADDYG010000517.1:45500-46804 GCF_015163535.1 Vibrio sp. OPT46
TTCAGTACGATTTCACCAGCGCCGCGTTTTTGTACTTCTTGCACCCAATCACGCGTTTCCCATTGGGTCGCTTTGGTGCGTTCTTCATCACCAGTAAACTGGTAAACCTGATACTTGCCCGTCTCTTTGTCGTAGTATGAATCGATACCAACGACGATACATTGCACACCAAACTTATCAGCAAGGTCAGTAATCAACTGAGGGTTCGCCAATGCAGGTGAGTTGATAGACACTTTGTCTGCACCAAACTCAAGAATGCGCGCTGCGTCTTCCGCTGATTTAATACCACCAGCCACACAGAAAGGAATATCAATAACTTCTGCAACGCGAGCGACCCAACTTTTATCGACGACACGACCATCACTTGAAGCGGTAATATCGTAGAACACGAGCTCGTCTGCGCCCTCTTCCGCATAACGCTGTGCCAGAGGAACGATGTCGCCAATGATTTCATGGTTACGGAACTGGACGCCCTTGACCACTTGTCCATCACGTACATCAAGACATGGGATTATTCGCTTTGCCAACATGCAAACGCCTCCTCTGCTGTGAACTTACCATCTAACAACGCGCGACCAACGATCACGCCTGCCACACCGCAGCCTTTTAGCGCTTCGATATCTGCTAGCGAACCGATGCCGCCTGAAGATTGGAACTGCACTTGTGGGTACTGTTTACATAGGTCGACGTAAAGCTCTACGTTTGAGCCTTCTAGCGTACCGTCACGAGAAATGTCAGTACACAGCACGTGCTGTAGACCTACCGTTAGGTAATCGTTGATCAGAGCTTCAATAGTCACGCCTGAATCTTCTTGCCAACCAGAGATCGCCACTTTACGTGTGCCGTCTTGATCGATGTTGATGTCCAACGCGAGAACGATTTTCTCTGCGCCGTATTTTTCCATCCAACCTTTCACAAGCTCTGGCTGTTTTACTGCTGTTGAGCCAACGACAACACGCTGAGCCCCCGCTTCTAGCAGATCAATCACGTCTTGCTCTGTGCGCACTCCGCCACCGATTTGGATGTTCGCTGGCGTGCTTGCTAGTAGCTTTGCAATTAAATCAAGTTGACGTGCTGTCGTGTCTTTCGCGCCAGTTAAATCCACCAAGTGCAGCCAGTTAGCACCAGCTTGGTGGTACAAGTTGAACTGCTCTGCTGGGTCGACTTTGTACTCAGTTACTTGGCCGTAATCACCTTGATAAAGGCGAACCACCTGTCCTTCAATTAAGTCAAGAGCTGGAATAATCACACTAAATCCCTTTTATAATTCTAAGAAGTTTTGAATAAGCTTCGCGCCCGCTTTT